>CAYFVX010000709.1:0-3163 GCA_964346425.1 uncultured Chloroflexaceae bacterium
CCATCATAACGAGGTGGGGAGCGACCTCGTGGTAGGGCGCACTCTTGAGCAATGGCTCGCCGTGTTGCCGCCAGAAGGTGAGGAACGCTTCCAGCAGTCTGGGCGGGTCGAGCCTGCCGTCGGGAGTGAGCCAGGAGGATGCCATCTGCGGCAGAGAGTCTTGAGATCCCTGTGCCAGCACACGCGGCAACACTTCCCGATAAATGGGGTTGGCTATGACCAATCCTCCATCAAATTCTCGTTTCACCAGTCCCAGGTCTACCACATATTGACGGTCATCACGAGGAATTTCAGCAAGCATTTTTCCTGCAAGCATCGGTTCAATAACCCGACGCACGCGTGGTTCACGTAACCGTTCCGCGAGGCTGTCCAGGTGGGTATCCTGCCGCTGAATGAGGATTTCTTTTGCTTCTTCCATATGCACAGGCGTGATAGCGATGCTGCGGTCTGATACAAGGACGTGGGTTACCTGGTGGGCCAGCGCATTGACCAACCAGGGTTGCCCCTGCGTGAGATAGAACGTGTGGGCGGTTGCTTCCGTAGTAAATACCTGTCCGGTGTCGTCGGTATGTTGCTGATAGAGTTCGGCGACTTCTGCGGCGGTGAAGTTGCGCAGGGTGATCGATTCCGCTTTGATGTTGAAGGGACTTGCCGTATACAAGCGGTCGCTGCCACCGAAGGCGACCTTGTAATCACGCACATCGCGCAAGCCGATAAGCGCCAGCGACCAGGGAAAATGGGCGGGACGCTGCCGATAGCCAGAACGTAACTGGCGCAGTACCGAGATGAGCGTGTTATCATGCAGTGCGTCTATCTCATCGAGAAAGATGACCAGCGGACGGGGCGATGCCTCTGCCCAGGTACTCAATGCCATGCGTATTTGTGACCCCTCTGGAGCCGTGGGCCAGAGCGGGGGGGCAAGCTCAGGGGGGAGATCATTGCCGGCCGACTCATACCAGTCTGCCAGGATAGCTTTTTCGGCGGTATCGGTGTCGTCACGAAATGCAGCCCCCAGTTCCATCGAAACCAGCACAGCAGTATACTCGCCGGCGGCGGTCAGTTCCTGCGCCAACGTAAGCAGCGCGGTGGTTTTGCCCGTCTGCCGTGGGGCGTGCAGCACAAAGTACTTCTTGCGGTCTATCAGCGTTTTGACCTGCGGCAGACGTGCGGTGGCTGGCAGCATATAGTCGTCTGCGGGATTACATGGGCCTGCGGTATTAAACCAGCGTGTCATTGGTTCATCCTGCTTTCTTCAAAGCTCTTCGTACAGCATTTCATAAAGGCGTGCCGACTCCCTATCCAGGACTCTGTTGACCTGTACAACGCTGTGAGCGCAGGCGGCTCGCCTGTCCCAGGTAGGGGTTTGCCGGCGGCAAACCCCTACCCGACTCGCATGTTCCACAAGTAGATGACCTGATAGTGCCACAGGAACGTCGGGTAGTCTTTCAAGCCGGACCTATCAGGAGAAGTCTTTCTGCCCGATGTCGCCGCGGTACTGCCGCCCACTAAAACTGATACGTTCTGCATTGAGCACAGCCCGCCCACGCGCACCATTCAGCGAACCAGCCAGCGCAACAATCGTCAGCACATGCCCGCCGGTGGTGGTGATGGCACTCGTTTTGCCGCTGCCCAGCCCCATAATCAAGCCAGCCAGCGGGTCGGTTCCCTGGTTGCCAAAGCTATCATAGCGCATCCCCATCGGGTTGTGCGTCTGGTCGTGAAAAATCAACACCCCTTTGTCCGCCTCGGTCAACCCTTCAATTGGACTGCCCTTCGGGAAATGGTGCGGGTAGCCCTCTGCGACCAGCGACAGTCCCACGCTGGCTTCATCTTTCCAGTGCAGCGTGGGGTACTGGTGCAATCGCTTCGTAGCGGCCGCATGCATGATGGGCAACAGGTCATCTTCCAGACGTGGAAGCACCACCTGCGCCTCCTGGTCTTGCAGCGTGGGATGGATAGAGGTGATACGGGGGCCTTTGGGCGTGATGATGCTGTCAACGCCAATGATCCCCTGGTAGGTCAGTTCCGCCTGCGTCATAGCGGTAATGATGGGCGTTATCAGTCGCTGGTGGAAGAAAGTAGTGAGCTTGCTGGCATACGTCGAATTGCTGGTATGCGCACCCATACCGGGCGCAACTGGCCCCTCGTCCCCTTCATTCAGGCGGTGGTAGAGGCGGGTTGGCAGGAAGGGCAGCACGGTCGTGCCATCGGTCAATGCCGACATGGAGACCGGTGAACCGGGGAGCAGAGCTTCGATGACCACACCATCGTTGCTGCCTTCCAGCGGACGCGCTTCAAAAAACTCACGCAGGGCTTGCAAGGCGGCATAGCGGTCGTGAAACGTGCCACTGCCAGCCGCGCGGTGGTCAGCTTTGATGACGATGGGGAGGGGCTGGGCTGCCAGGTAGCGTTCGGCCGTTTTCAGGTCGGTAAACGCGCGACCGGGGGCGGTGGGGATTTCGTGCTTGAGCAAAAACTCTTTGGTCATACAGCGACTTGCGCCGATACGCGCCACCTGTTGCGCGGGCGCACAGACTGGAATGCCGAATGAGACCGCCTCATCCAGCAAGCCAGCCTGGATAGCCGCACTGTCGGAGGGAATAATCATGTCTATGTCCTGCTTGAACGCCCAGTGCGCGATTTCCGCCACGTTCTCGGTTTCCAGGTCTACCTGGGGGGCAAGCTGGCTGGTGCCGCCATTGCCCGGCGCACAGATCACTTCGCTGGACTGGGTACTGTTGAAGAGTTTCCAGACCAGCGCATGGGCGCGTCCATCATTGCCAAGCACGAGCACTTTCATACATTGCCACTCATTTGTCGTTTCGCAGCGGTGATGACATTGCGCAAGAGCATCACATTGGTCACCGGTCCCGTTCCACCGGGCACGGGGGTAATGGCACTGGCCGTCTCAACCGCACTGGAGAAATCTACGTCACCGACCATACTCCCATCATCCAGCACATTGATGCCAAAATCCACCACCACTGCGCCGGGGCGCAGCATATCGCCATGCACCAGCCCTGGCTGGCCGGTGGCGACCACGACAATATCACACGCCTGCAACACCTCTGGCAGATTTCTGGTGCGCGAATGGCAAATCGTGACCGTGGCATGCGATTGCAGCAGCAGGAAGGCCATCGGGCGGCCGACGATGGCACTGCGG
>CAYFVX010000710.1:0-3163 GCA_964346425.1 uncultured Chloroflexaceae bacterium
CAGAATGGGCTGGCACGCTCTTGCGTGCGTTTTTTGCCGTGCGCAAGCAGCACACAAAACAGGTGAAACCTGTTGAGGGGGTATGGGGTTTGTGCGGCTTCGCCGCACAAACCATCAACCCCACAGAAACACTATGCGAATTCACATTATCAACACAATCCTTCTGCTCCTGCTGGCACTTATTCTGGGCTTGCCGCAGAAAGTGGTGGCGCAGGAATCTCCTGATTCCATTGGCTCGGATGCTCGCTGGCATACCTTTAGCACGGAGAATGGGCTGGCGGGAAATAGTGTCCAGTCTATCTGGGAAGACCCGGATGGCACTATCTGGGTGGGTACAGAAAACGGCGTCAGCCACTATGATGGGCAAGACTGGACCAGCTACCGCATGGAAGATGGATTGCTGGATAATAATGTCTGGTCGATCTCTGGTGATGACAGCTCGATCTGGTGCGCAACGAGCAGCGGCGTCAGTGTGTTGCGAGATGGTGAATGGAGCAGTTATACCACGCAGGATGGTTTGCCCATCAATGATGTTCGGGCCATTCTCGTCAGCCAGAACGGGACAGTCTGGGCAGGCACCTTTGGGCAGGGGATTGCCTGGAAAAAGCCAGATGAGCAGCGGTGGGCAACATTTGAGTTGCCGCCGCATCTGCAAAACAGAGGCATGGTCGTGCAATCCATCTGGCAGGATGCGGTGGGTGATTTGTGGTTTAGTACCAGCGGCTTTGGGGCGTTGCGTCTGGATGAGCAACGGTTTGAGCAGTTTACCTTTCGCCTGGGCCGCCACAATACGGTCTGGTCGGTAGGTGCGGAGCGTGAGAGCGGTGTCACCTGGTTTGCTACCCTGCGCGGCATTGTGCGGATTGCCCCCGACGATAGTGTGCATATCATTGATGAGACGGTCGAAGGTGTGCGCATTGTTGAATCTGAAGTGCTGGCGGTGGCAGGTGGCGAGGCCGAGGAGGTCTGGTTTGGCACGCGCACGCAGGGCGTGTTGCATCGCACGACTGAAGGCAGTTGGGAACGCTATGTTGCGCAGGATGGTCTTGGCCGCAACTACATTATGACCATTCTCGTAGACCGCGCCGGCCGGGTCTGGTTTGGCACGCGTGGTAATGGTGTCACGATGCTGGAGCGTCGTCCGTTGGATACCACCATGTTGCGTACCGAGATTGCTGCCCGTGATATCAGCAATGAGCGTCAATTGCCCCCCGATACAGCAGTGCTGCACTATAACCAGAACAACCTGCAATTTCAGTTCAAGCAGCAGGCAGCCTGGATACCGCCACAGGATGTGCAATTTCAATACTGGTTGGAACAGCGTGCGCTTGAGCAACGTCCGCCGATCAGAACGGTACAATGTACGCCTGCCAGTAGTGCTTCCTCACAGATGTTTATTGACCTGGCACCAGGTGAGTATACGCTACATGTGCGAGCTGTGCTCAATGGGCAGCAGGGGCCAGAGACGACCTATCCTTTTACCATCCGTAGCGCACCGCCGGTTATTCTGGTGGATGCGCTGGATGTGCAGAGCAATGGGCATGCGATTGAGCAGGAATTGACGCTACCGCAAACGTTGTTTGGGGCCAGGCGTGAGGTTGACTTGCATCTGATGGCACGGGATGACGTAACGGGGTCTGAACATGTGCAATACCGCTATCGGGTAGATAGCGGTGCAATAGATGCTGCGGAGCAAACCGAAGGGGAGTGGCAGCAGACCAGTGACGACCACATTATGCTTGCGCTTGGGCAGGGGCAACACCGCTTTGAAATTCAGGCGATTGATAGCGATGGCAATCGTTCCGACCCGATAACGCTGGCGGTACGCGTGCCCCCCCCCTTGTGGTATACGATTTTGTTTTATATGCTGCTTATTCTACTGCCCGGTATTGGGGGCAGCATTGCCGGGGCGATTGGCTACCGTCGCTGGACGCGCTATCAGGCGTTGCGGCGGGCGGTGAAAGGCTATGTTATCCCCTATGATGTGGGGCCGCTCATCACCACGAGCGACCGCTATATCGGGCGGCGGCACGTGCTAGATACCATCCTGGGGAAGATACACAACAACAGCTTCTATCTCTATGGCGAAAAGCGTATTGGCAAGACGAGTCTGTTGCTGCAACTCAAGGAGCGGTTCAACCAGCGCAATTTTATGCAGCAAGAGCAGTATACGCTGGCGGTCTTCCGCAATATGCAGGATTTGCCGCAGGAGCAGTTCTGGCTCTATCTGGTGCGTAGTGTTGCCAGTGAAATGGAGACGCCACCGCCGCATCTCGCTGCGCTGGAAGATGACCAGAGCGGCTATGACGATTTTGATGCCGAAAGCGACCTGGAGCAGATGGTGGTTCATTTGCAGCGACAGATGGGGGTGCAGCAGGTCACGATTGTGTTGTTGATGGATGAGGTAGATACGCTCTCTACTTACGATTCGGTTATTCGGCAACGGTTTCGCGCCTTTTGCCAGCATATGCAACACCGGGTGCGAGTGGTGCTGGCGGGGGTGTTGCCGCCGGGCGGTGAGAGCAGCGATACAAGCCCCTGGTACAATATTTTTGAGCCGCTCAGCCTGGGGCCGCTGGCAAAGGATGATATTCTCTATCTCATCCGTGCCTACAACAACAACCCCTACCCTTACACACTAGCCGCAGAGCAGGCAATTATGACGGCGGGGGCGGGCAAGCCGTTTGATACGCAGTGGCTCTGTTCCGAGGCGGTGAAGGCGATGCTCTCCGCACGGCGCAGCCGCGTAACGCTGGCGGACGCCACGTATGCTATTCAGACGGTCACACGCGAGCGGGAGAGTCAGTATGCGGGATGCTGGCAGGCGATAGGCAAATCGGCCCGCGACCTGCTGCGCCAGTCGCATCAGGAAGGGAAAGATATACCGCTGGAAACGCTCTCACGTCTGGAGCAAGAGTGTCTGGTTGAAGCGGGGATTATCCGCCAGCACAATGGATACTATCGGCTGACGGTGCTGGCACACTACTGGCTGGCGAATAGTGAGGTTGTGGGGAGTGGGTAGGCGCATAGGCGCGAACGTAACGGGCATTCCCCCGCGCTTTCACCCTCTCCCCAACCCCTCTCCCATCCAGGGAGAGGGGCTTCCGTCCCCCCTTCCCCCCTTGTGGACTCTGATGGGAAAGGGGGGATTGGTTATCAGGTA
>CAYFVX010000711.1:0-3162 GCA_964346425.1 uncultured Chloroflexaceae bacterium
AGGTTTATCAACATCCCTTGCCTTTTGACAATGCCTATCCACCACCATGTCGAGCCAGGCAATCATCCGATAGGGACCTTTGGCTGCTCGAATCAACTCCTTCACTACCGGCTCACATTCATCGTCGCACAACTCCTGAAATGTAACGACCCAACCATTGCTGCAATAACTCACCCGCAAATTTAAGATTTCATCCAGAGCCGCTGACGACCACTGCAGTTCAAAGCATCGGTAGCAATCCAAATGTCCTTTATTATGGGTAAGCATATACTCATACAGCAGTTTCGGAATAAAAAACTTGAAGGCAAAACCACACCCATGCATAAGTCGTTGTGCAACAAGCAACGGATTGAGCATAGTACTCATTGTTTCTAATGCTTCAGGGGTTTCATGACTGGTTAATTCCGTTTCATCAAGTCCATCTACCAGAACATAGACGCTCGCAAAGCCAGCCTCCTGCGCAAATTTTGCCATGCTTTTTAACCATGCTTCAGGTCCATACGTGCTGGTTTCTTGCTCAAGGTTTGCAACTTCCTGCTGACGAACAAGACACCTGCTTTGCTCGGCAGTATCGGGGCTGTAGCGTGTCAACCATGTGCAGAAATCACGGAATGTGAAACTTTGCTCAAATGTTTGTAGACACTGTTGATCGGTCATTATCTGATGATTGAGTTCTTCCAGTACAGCCTTGCGTATCAACTCAATGTAGCGATGGACCGAAACCTGTTCCACACCCTCTTGCAGCATATAGTTGAAATCGGTCAACTCAATAACCAGAGCACGGGGAGAACTTTTGCTTACATGCTTTTTCACTTGCAGCATGTGACTGGTCTTGCCATATCCACGGGGAGCATAAAGAATACGTGTCTGAGGGATAGCTGGATCACCAATAAATGCATCAATACCCGGTATCATCCAGAAGACCGAGGAGAGCAAATCTTCTTCGGAGCCTTCACGTGCGCGTCGAGGCGCAAACGGATCCTCTGCGAATCCTCGCTCGTGAAGGTAAATTGATCTTCGTATTCCTCCTGCATAATCCCCTCTTCGCAAATCTTTCTGGTGAGGCTCAATTATCTGGTTGCGCTTTTCATCAGTTTGTGTTCTGGTAGGTGACAAGACTCTTCGATAGTGTTCCAGTATATCGCGATACTCAAGAAGTGATTGCACAGCATCAGTATCATCGTGATAGTGTTCTAGCAGGTCAGCGAATACCTCATCAACTCCGTTATTTTGCAATTCTTGTTTATAGGTTTCAAATATTTCGCTTCTTTCTGCATCAGACTGCGCGTTGATAAACGCCAGTACTATTTTGAAGGTTTTTGAAGCAGGTGGTTCGTTAAGCGGAAGCGAATCTGGAAGTGGAATGTAGGTATCTCCTATCTTGATAGTTCTTCCACTCCGCACCGCATCGGAGAGTTGATTTGCCGCTCCTGCCAAATCGCCATACGCAAAACTTTTCATCGCACGAGAAAAGACCTGTAGCAGGGAAAAATCTGCTAACGGTTCCGCAAGCGTTTCACATATTGAGATCAGGCGAAGCATTTCAGGCGTGTCATACACATGGTTTGAAAGAGCCAGTGCCAGTTCATTTGTCGCTTTACCAGGGTGCATATAGGACAGGGCAGTCCATCGTTGTGTAGAAGCAAAGTCCTGGACATCAGGATCATTACTGTGGAGATGTTGTTGCATATAGGCCAGCAAAAATTCTGACAACTCTTTGATCCGTTTTGTCCCAAAACGCTTCTCTGTCTTGAGGTGTTCGATGAAAACGCTACGGACCGCTCCATCCATCTCATAGAGTTCATTCCCAACTTCACGACAGAGCACAGAGAGCAGGATATCCGCAACAGCCACCCACGGAACATTGAGTGCGTTTCCCTCGCTATCTCGTTGAAAATTTGCCCACAGGCGATACAACAAATCGGGAGTGAGTGATAAAGGAAAGGCAGCATGGCATGCAAGACAAAAATGCGCATCACCAAAACGCTTTTGAAAAGATGCTATTCGTCGTCTGGCTACCTGGAGGTTCATTACTTTTGTTCCTCACCATGAGTAGAGCGACCGAGGAGCACCCGAATAGCATTATCCATGCCCTGACGACTCATTTCAAACATCGGTATCATCTTTGCAATCTCAGCAGATGTGGTACCACCCCAACGAGAACGTGGCATAGGATTGAGCCAGACGATATAGCGCATGTGTTGTTTGATGTGATTGACCAATTGCCGAGTCAACTCGATACGCTCAGAACTGAAGCCCCCACGGGCTGCACCAGCATCGCTAAAGATTAAAACACCGGCATGGTAAGCATGAGTCTGGCAGAGTACCTGTTCCAATGGTACTTCATGTTGATGATTGGGGTCGTGATACAGGTATTTATCTGGGCAGTTATGGAAGTAATAAATACCGGCTTTGCCGAGTCTTCCTCCACGAAGTGCCGTTTCGGCCAGACGACGCGAGAGCATATGAAACGGTACCATTGAGCCATCCTGATCAAGCAAGAGTAACAATTCTGTCCGATTGACACGGCGGGGAATAACAACTGGTTCCAGTAATACTCCCTGTTGCCCGATTTTTTTTATCGTGGTCTCAATGTCCAGTTCCGCCGGCGGTCCTTCTCGCACAGGTTGACGCAGATACCGCCAACTGCGTTTCATCTGGCGATGAGTGACCGGGAAATAATCTGATGTTAAGAGAAAGTGACGTGTTGGAAGTTCGTCTTCACGTCCAGTGGTTTGTATTGCCTGAGCAATTTGAATTTCATCATCCATATCAACCACAAAGCCGGGGGAGAGAGCCGCGTCATTTTCTGGTGGTATGTCTGAGGTGTTATCTCCTGGTTCATTAAATCCCTCTGAATGTGTAGCTTCCTGGGCAAAAGGCATAGACTTTGGTGGTGCGTGTTCATCCATTGTTCTAGTAAAGAACTGCTGATCGATAATGTGCGCAAAATGGTAGTCAAACAAAACCGCTTCTTCTGCTGACTTCACCCACAATGTGCGACAAAGCCGTGCCAGAGCTTTGCGATCTGGCAACCCAAAGCCAGCTTTCAACGCACGTAAAAGAAGCTGGTATTCACTAATCCCCAGCAATAATCCGGCTTCTCTGAGCCTGACAAAGAGATCATGCAATGGCAAATCGTTGACTTTGACGGTCGGTGTC
>CAYFVX010000712.1:0-3157 GCA_964346425.1 uncultured Chloroflexaceae bacterium
GATACCTGGATCGAGCGCGTTTTTTCTTTTACTAAAACATCATGAGGAAAGAACCTGCTGTATATAACCATCAGCCACGCAAGGTAGGTCCCTCAGTTTTGCAGCGGATTACTGCCTTGCAGGTTGGGCAGAAGATGCAAGATCTGCCGGAAGAACTCTGGCACGAGAGTTTTCGCTTCTATGTCAAAGAAGATCCGACACGCCAGGGGGGACCAAATCTGCGTCTGCTTCGCCTGGATCCTGATCAGCCTGCTCTGACGGTCACCGGCTATATTTACAATAAGTTTGTCCATCCTTACGAAGACCGCTTTATTACACCCCGTGAAGCTGCAAGGTTGCTATGACCAGTCCTTACATCACAAGCAACTGGGTTGAAGGTGCCAACTTCTACGGGCGGGAGGCGTTGTGCCAGACGCTCTCGCTGGCGCAGGAGCGATGTATCTACCTCGTTGGCGTGCGGCGTATCGGCAAAACGTCGCTACTCAAGCGGCTGGTGACGCTGATGCACCCCACTGCACTCTACTGCGATTTGATGCAGGCGGCCGCGCAGGGTAGCGAGGAGCAAGCCATGCTCGACGAGTCGCGCATGGTGCGCTTGCTGCGGCGCGAATTGAGCCGCCTGCCGCACGAGGGCATCCAGGCAACGCGCGAGGTCTGGGAGCGTGGCGAGAGTGGTCTGGTGCGCTGGCTGGAAGAAATAAGCTGGCAATGGGAAGAGCAGGGTATCACCGTAACGCTGCTCTGGGATGAGGCCGAGATGCTGCGTCGCCTGCCCACCCCGACGCTTATGGGGTTGCGGGCCCTGGTGCAAAACAGCCACAGCCTGCGACTGGTTATCTGTGCTTCAAAAGCTCTGGCAGCTATCAACGAGCAGTGGCGCAATGAAGAAGTCTCGCCCTTCCTGTTTGGCTTCAAAACCTACTACCTCGCCGCCTTAACCGATGAAGAAGCAGCCCTGCTCATCCGTCAGCGTGGACGGGTGCAGGTCGCCGATGCGACGGTGGAGCAGATAGGCACCCTGACCGGCAACCACCCTTTCCTGCTGCAAACGCTGTGCGACCGCCTCTATCAGGATGGCACCTTGCGCCAGCCGCAGGAGCGCGATATTCTGATTGACGCGATGATGGCCGACCTGTTTCGTATAGATGTGGAGCATCTTTCACCGGGCGAGCAGGCGATTGTCTATGCGCTGGCACAGCACGGCCCCGCTTCGATGGAGGTTATTGAGCAGCAGACCGCCCTCTCTGGCGAGGTATTGCACAGCCTGACGCACGGCATCCTGCATATGGGCTATATCCGCTTGCTTGTGGATAGTCGCTACGCCATCGGCAACGATTTTCTCGCCCTCTGGCTCCGTTCCGCCCTGCTGCTCTCACCCTCCACCATCACCGATCAAGCCAGCCTGGAGGTGATGGATGAAGCCCCCGCGCAGACAATGGAAGGAGCCGACCCACCCGACAATCCATCCGAACAGGGAACGCTCCCTGCACAGGAAACGCAGGCGACAGCGGCGGTGCTGGAAGAGCCACTGAGTAGCCGCGAGCGTGAGGTATTGCGCTTGATGGCGCAGGGCTTGCGCAATCAGGAGATAGCCAACCACCTGACGGTATCCGACAATACCGTCAAAGCACACGTGAAGAACATCTACCGCAAGCTCGACGTGCATGACCGCGTGCAGGCGGTCAACCGCGGGCGTGAGCTAGGAGTGTTGTAAAACCAGATTCGGAGAATGATTTTTACCACAGATGAACACGGATGAACACAGATTTTTTCTGCTCTGCATCTCTGCATCTCTGCATCTCTGCATCTCTGCATCTCTGCATCTCTGCATCTCTGCTCCTCTGCGTTTCATGCGTCATACCCATTATGTTTAGATGAATAGTTTATTTCACCACGAAGAAACGGAGACACAGAGAGAACAGGGTTTTTCCCATCTCTTTACCCGAATCTTGGCGTTCCTGGCGTCCTGGCGGTTTATTTAACCATTCAAACGAACATGGTATCATCAAACGAACAATGTGCTATGCCCCCCGCAGCTTCCGCAACTCCTCAAACAACTCCTGCTCGCGCCTGGAGAGGCGTGTGGGTAACACCACATCAACTGTCGCGTAGAGGTCCCCCCGTTTATCTGGCGCGTTAATTTGGGGCATGCCCTGCCCGCTGAGGCGGAATACTTTACCGTTGGGCGTACCGGCCGGAATGTTCATGGTGATGTTTTTGCCATCAATAGTAGGGATGCGCACCTCGCCGCCAAGCAGCAAGGAATAGAGGTCTGACTGCACATGCACGTTCAGATTGTTTCCCTCGCGCTCAAAGCGAGTGTGCGGCAGGATGCGGATAATGAGAAACAGATCGCCACGCTTGCCGGTGCTAAGCGAGGGGCTACCTTCGCCCGCAATGCGCACGCGGTTGCCGTTATCCACGCCAATTGGTATTTTGACATTGATAATGCGCGGGGTACCATCCGGGCTGGTCAACTGGATTTTGCGCTGCGTACCTGAGAAAGCATCCTCCAGCGTAATATCAATCGGCTGCTCAATGTCCTGCCCATCCATGCGTGGGGCTGAACCGCCAGCCGATGGGCCATAGCCAGAGGCGTAGCGGGTTCCGCCGGTACCGCCCATGCCCATGGAGCCAAACAGTGCTTCAAAAAAGTCGGAAAAACCGCTATCACCGACACCAGTCCCGCCAGGGCCACCAAAGTCCCAGCGGAAGTTGAACCCACCGGGCGCACCGCCTGCTGCGCCAGACCTTGCGCCAGCCCCGGCGTGCTGGTAGGCTTGCCAGTCCTGCCCAAAACGGTCATAATGAGCGCGTTTGTCTTTGTCGGATAAGACCTGGTATGCTTCATTAATATCTTTAAACCTGGTTTCTGCCTGTTTATCATTCGGGTTGACGTCAGGGTGATATTTGCGGGCAAGCTTGCGGTAGGCTTGCTTGATTTCTTCTTCGCTGGCACTGCGACTGACGCCCAGAATTTTGTAATAGTCTTTATATTCCACGCACGTAGCTCCTCAAACGTGAATTTTTTCGTGCAACTTTAATTCCTCTATCTTCTGTATAGTAGAACCTGAGCGGGTTACTGTCAAGCGTTTGGGATGTGGTAGCACCACGAAACATCGTGGACGGCATTGTATCGTGGGGTTGCGAGGGGACG
>CAYFVX010000713.1:0-3156 GCA_964346425.1 uncultured Chloroflexaceae bacterium
ATTCGCAACTTTATGGGGTATCAGATGCTTGAGGCACAGCGGTATCAGCCACACATCCTTCACTCACACTTTGGGGATATTGCATGGAAGGATAGAGGGGTTGCACAGCGTGCGGGACTCAAGCATGTAGTCACGTTTTATGGGTATGACGTCAATCATATTCCCCGTGTCGAACCTGTCTGGTATACGCGCTATCAGGAACTCTTTGCGCATATTGATTGTGTGTTGTGCGAAGGCCCCTATATGGCCCGGGATATCATCAAGCTAGGATGTCCAGCGCAGAAAGTGCGGGTGCATCATCTGGGCGTCGAGGTAGAGAACATTGTCTATTCGCCGCGCGTGTGGCAGCCGGGTACGCCGCTCAGGGTGTTGATTGCGGCCTCTTTTCGCGAGAAAAAGGGTATTCCGTATGCCATTGAAGCCCTGGCTCATCTCCGTCATCTGGTTGATCTGGAAGTTACGATTATCGGTGATGCAAACGAGCTGGAACGAAGCCAGCAGGAGAAGCAAAAAATCCTTGCAACGATAGCGAAATACCAGTTTGATGAGCATATTTGCTTGCGCGGCTATCAACCGTATCATGTGTTATTGGAGGAAGCCTATCGCCACCACATTTTTCTTTCCCCTAGCGTAACCGCCAGCGATGGGGATACCGAAGGCGGTGCGCCGGTGTCGCTCATAGATATGGCGGCCTCCGGGATGCCGATTGTGAGCAGCAGACATTGCGATATCCCAGAGGTTATTCTGGATGGGGTGTCCGGGTTGCTGGCAGATGAGCGGGATGTAGATGGTCTGGTGATGCATTTGCGCTGGTTGATTGAGCATCCCGACGAGTGGCAACCCATGCTTGACGCCGGACGAAAACGTATGGAGACAGAGTATCATGCAAAAGTGCAAGGCGAGCGATTGGCAGAAGTGTATGCTTCTCTCCTGGAATCATCGTAGTACGGATAATTGCTTCTACCACAGATGAGCACAGAGTAGGGTCACATGTTCACAAACAAAAACATCTTGATCACTGGTGGTCTCGGCTTCATTGGTGCCAACCTTGCCCGTCGTCTGGTTGATATGGGGGCGCGGGTGCTGCTGGTGGATAGCCTTATCCCTGAGTATGGCGGAAATCTGTTTAACGTGGCTGGTATCGAAGACCGGGTGCGTATCAATATCTCCGATGTGCGCGATGAGCATAGTATGCGCTATCTCGTTCAGGGGCAGGACTATCTCTTTAACCTGGCAGGGCAGACCAGCCATATGGACTCGATGCAAGACCCCTACACCGACCTGGAGATAAACTGCCGGGCCCAACTCTCCATCCTGGAAGCCTGCCGCAAGAATAACCCGACGATTAAAATTGTCTTTGCCAGCACCCGCCAGTTCTATGGCAAGCCGGACTACCTGCCAGTGGATGAAAAGCACTTGCTGCGCCCGGTGGATGTCAACGGCATCAACAAGATGGCGGGTGAGTGGTATCACATCCTCTACAACAATGTGTATGGGTTACATGCCTGTGCGCTGCGCCTGACGAATACCTATGGCCCCCGTATGCGTATCAAGGATGCGCGGCAGACGTTCCTCGGTGTCTGGATACGGTTGCTGGTGGAGGGCAAGCCGTTTGAAGTGTGGGATGGCGAGCAGTTGCGCGATTTTACTTATGTGGATGATGCAGTAGATGCGTTGCTGATGGCAGCGACGGATGACCGTGCCAATGGGCAGGTGTTTAATCTGGGGGGCGAGCGGGCTATCAGTCTGAATGAACTGGCCGATTTACTCATCGAGGTGAATGCGGGCGGGGAATATATCGTCCGCACATTTCCCGCTGACCGCAAACGGATTGATATTGGTGATTATTACGCTGACTATCGCCATATTGAGGCGATGCTTGGCTGGAAACCGTCTATTCATCTGCGTGAAGGTCTGGCGCGAACGCTGGCGTTTTATCGTGAGCATGTGCGGCATTATCTCTGATATGTGGAGAGAGCTATTCGTGGTATTCGTGGTATCCGTGGTTCCTGCCTGATTATCCGAAATCTGGTATGCGATAAGATACAAGGAAATTCGTATGAATTGGCAGCAGAGGAGGGTTCTGGTTACGGGGGCAGGAGGGTTCATTGGGAGCCACCTGACGGAGCGATTGGTTGCGGAGGGCGCACGGGTGCGGGCGTTTGTGCGCTACAATTCGCGTAATGACGCTGGTCTCCTGCGCTTGCTGCCGCCGGACGTGCTGGCGCAGGTTACGCTTATTGCCGGCGATTTGCGCGATGCGGAAGCGGTGCGCACTGCTGCACGCGATGTGGATACCATTTTTCACCTGGGCGCACTCATCGCGATACCCTACTCCTATCAGCACCCGCGTGATGTTGTGGAGACGAACATTATGGGTACGCTCAATGTGCTGATGGCAGCACGGGAGTTGGGGCTACGGCGTGTGGTGCATACCTCTACCAGCGAGGTCTACGGGACGGCGCAGTATGTGCCGATTGACGAAGCGCATCCGTTGCAAGGGCAATCGCCCTATGCGGCCAGCAAGATTGGTGCAGATAAGCTGGTGGAAAGCTTCTTCCGCTCGTTTGGTGTGCCAGTTGCCACGCTGCGTCCTTTCAATACGTATGGTCCCCGCCAGTCTGCCCGTGCGGTTATTCCCACCATCATCACGCAAGCTCTTACCAGAGATGCGATACACCTGGGAAGCCTGTCGCCTGCGCGTGATTTTACCTTTGTGGCGGATACGGTTGAAGGGTTTCTGCGTCTTGCGGATGCGGAGGCAGCCGTTGGACAGGAGGTCAATATCGGGGCTGGCGCGACGATTACGATTGGTGAACTGGCAGATAAGATATGCGGTCTACTTGGCAGGTCGCCGAATATCGTGTGCGAGGAGCAACGTATGCGTCCGCAAAAGAGTGAGGTGCTGCGCCTGCACGCCGCCAATCAGCAGGCCGCCGAGCTGATGGGGTGGCAACCACGCATCACGCTGGATGAAGGATTACAGCAAACGATTGCCTGGATATCCGATCATCTGGAGCTGTATCAACCCGACCGCTATACGGTGTGATAGATAATAATACCATCCATGCTCGCCTGATTACTTTTGAGACGCAGAGAGATCAGTGGGGGTTACCTGCGGTGGGCTTTGCTTTCGCAAGGCGAAAAACGCACGCA
>CAYFVX010000714.1:0-3154 GCA_964346425.1 uncultured Chloroflexaceae bacterium
CTTGCAGACGCGGAAAAAACGTCACAAGTGGGCAGATCCAGCGGTTAAAAACCGCGGCTACGATTCCCAACGGGGTTCTTCTCCTCACCTTTCCTGAACTCCGACCCCTGAACCTCGACCCCTGAACCCCAACCCCCTCATTGTCCCCGCACCTGCGCCAGCAGCGTGTTCACCTTGCCTGGCAGATGGTCCATCGGGGTGAGGTCTTTTGCCAGGCAGCCATTGACACGGCGCGAGAGATATTCTTTTTCTTTCTGGCTCAGGTCTTTGGCGGTCAGCACAACAACGGGAATGTTTTGCGTGGCTGGCTCCTGCTCCAGGGCCTCAAGGACGGCAAAGCCATCAATCTCTGGCATCATCAGGTCCAGAATAACCAGATCGGTGGGTTGCGCTGCGATGCAGTCCAGGCCCTCCTGCCCGCCACCAGCCGTCACGACCTCATAGCTGCTGGTCTTTGTCAGCACCTCTTGCACCATCTCCAGCACATTCGGGTCGTCATCTATCGCGACTATCCGTGCGCCATCCATCACCAGCCGCGTCACGGTGGTGCGCAGCAGATGCTCCTCTATCGGCTTGACCAGATAGGCACTTGCGCCCAGTTGCAAACCGAGCTGGTTTTCCTCTACCACGGAGTAGAGCACGACCGGGATGGACTGTAAATCGGAATCCGCCTTACACGCTGCCAGCAGTTCCCAGCCATCTTTGTAGGGCATCAGAATGTCGAGCACAATGGCGGTTGGTTTGATGCGGTGAGCTTCATTCAGTGCATAGCGGCTATCGGTGATACCATAGACAGCATACCCATCACGTTCGAGATAGGAGGCCACAATATCTATCACCGCGGCATCGTCGTCTACGACGAGCACAGGAATACCCTCTTTCTTGCCCGGCGTGCGGCTGAAGGGTCCATCGCTGGCAAGCACGGCTTCCTCGGTTGGCAGCGTGAAGGTAAAGGTGGAGCCTGCACCGGGCGTACTTTCTACCAGTATACGCCCACCATGCATATCCACCAGCCGCTTGCAAATGGAGAGACCCAGACCAGTCCCCTGATAGCTGCGGTCGGTGCCGCTATCTACCTGGCGAAACTCTTCAAAGATGATGTCGAGTTTATCAGCAGGAATGCCAATGCCGGTATCTATCACGCTGACAAAAATCTCTGGCCCCTCATGCCGCACACGCACGGTGATGCTGCCTTCGTCGGTAAATTTGGCGGCGTTGGAGAGCAGGTTGAGCAATATCTGCCGCATACGGGTACGGTCTGCCTGGACAGGCGGCAGGTCGGTGGCGATGTCCTGAATAAGTTCCACCGGCTTGCCTTTCGTGAGGCCGGCTGCGGTGGACATGGTGCTGCGCACCAGTTCACAGAGCGAACAATGCTCCATATGCAGTTCCAGCCGTCCCGCTTCAATCTTCGAGAGGTCAAGGATGTCATTGATCAGCCCAAGCAAATGCTCGCCACTGCCACGCACACGGTCGAGGTAATCAACCTGTTCATCGGTGACCGGTCCACGCATACCAGCCGCGATGATGCGCGTGAAGTTGATGATGGAATTGAGCGGCGTGCGTAGCTCGTGCGACATGTTTGCCAGAAATTGCGATTTCATCTGATTGGCCTGCTCCGCAGCTTTGTGCGCATTCTGCGCTTCACGCATCGCAACTTCCAGTTCGTTCGTTCGTTCGCGGACACGCATTTCCAACGAGTTGATCAACTCACTCAGCGTCGTTGCCATAAGGTTAAATGCGCCTGCCATTTTGCCGATTTCGTCGTTTGAGCGAACCTGAACCCGTTGCGTGTAATTGCCACCGGCCATCTCTTCCGCCACTGTTTGGAGCCGATGCATCGGGGCGGTAATGCTGTGGCGGATAGCAAGCGAGGCTATAGCAAGCGCAACCAGAATGAGGACAATAAAGACAATGGTCAGCGTATTGGCAAACTGTTCTTGAAACACCATCAATTGTTCCAATCCAACCAGCGCAATCAGCACGGCTTCTGTCTCGTCATCAGTCATCAAGGGCACAAAGGCAACCGTGTGCGGGACACCATGATTTTCAACCATTTTGTCAAGCACAACAGTATTGCCCTCAAGGGCTTGCGCTATGGCCGCATGATTCTGGTCTATGACTGTGGGGGGAATTTGCAACTCGTGGTGACCGGCGTGCTCATGTTCATGCAATGGCACCTCTGCGGTGTGGTCTGCACTGCCGGGTACGATACTATCGCTTTCTTGTTGGTGCTGAACATCGCCCTCCTCACTGTGCGCATGGTCATGGTCATGCGCTTGCTCTTGCGCATGACCATGCTCCTGTCGGATCTGCGAGTCGTTTTCTCCGCTGTGCGCATGGTCAGGTGATGGTGGTTCTCCTGTGTGGTCTGCTGCGCCGGGCGAGGGGATACCACCAGGAGGTGGTGGGCCATGTGGGTGCTCATGCACCGTGCCAGCTACCAGTTCCCCCTGATAGATAACCCCCATCCCAACATGTTGACTACCAAAGGAAAGCTTGCGCAGAAACGAGTCGTTGATCTGGCGCGATACCAACAACACACCAGCGATACTGTCGGTGTCCGTATCGAGCAGCGGCACTGCGGCTACCAGGCAAAGACAGGGTTCACCCGCACGGTCCGTCATATTCAGGACGGCCACTTCTTCCTGCCCCAGCAATGCTCTGTCAACCATATCTTTTTGCAGCGATGATAGGGCAGTACTGAGCGTATCGGTTCCGTCCAATTGGCCGTCGGTCGCTTCAATCATCTGAAACTCATCAAAGGAAATCGGTGCCTTGCCAGAGGTCAGAGCGGCTCTGGTCCAGGAGATGTTGCTGGTAATCGCCGGCGTCATCGCCACAATACGCGCATCTTTCAAAAGTGTCTGACTGGATTGGGCAAACTGCATCCGTAGCAGGTTTGCCTCTTCTCTCGCCCGCTGTTGCCCAATGTGAAAAATCAACGTATTACCATTGATGGTGATCAGGGCAATAATAATCACCAGAAAGACGAGCAGTACCGAAACGATGATGATATTGGCCTTGACATTAAGGCTCAGATTGCGGAGCCAGTTGGTATGCTGCGGTTTATATTCCTCCGTAGCCGCTTCTTCTGATGGTGAAGAGGCTGATGCAGTATTCTCTGGCATAGTGAGCTTATCCTTTCACGCAT
>CAYFVX010000715.1:0-3145 GCA_964346425.1 uncultured Chloroflexaceae bacterium
GTGTGCTGCTTACACACGGCAAAAACCACACGCAACTGTGTGCCACAGCTTTCCAGTGGGGTGTGTTGGTTTTTCGGCGACGTTGAAAAACCAATACACCCCACCAGAATGGGCTGGCACGCTCTTGCGTGCATTTTTTGCCGTGCGCACGGCAAAAAACGCACGCCGCCGCGTGCTCACCAAAAGGGTATGTGAGGGAACCTGGTTCCCTCACATACCCGCAGGCCCCCCCGCTGAGATGCAGCAGCATCGAGTTCGCCAGCTCCATCATCTACGGCCTTTGAGCTACTATCACCCCCACGATATAGCCCGTATCGGACGGCTGGTCCGCCATGCGGCGCCGCGCTATCCGCAGGTAATACGTACCCGCTGGCAGGGTGGCTTCTATTTGCTCATCGGCATTGCCGCTCGCCAGTGATTCACCGACCATCGTCCACTGGTTGCCGTCAAACAATTGCAACTCATAGTCGGCACCAACAGGAATATCACGCAGGAAAAAGTGCAAACGCTGCACCGTCGTCAGGTCCAGGCGATAGTAGTCATACTCAGAGACACTATTGCTGGCATCCGCCACGCGATACGCTGTACCAGGCTGCAACTTCCACGCTCTGGATGGGCTGTAGTTTGTGTCCTCCGCTGCCAGCGGCACCGCTGCGATAGCTATGCGCTGGGTTGCAGAAATCCGTCCGCTGCTTGCCCGTATCGTTGCCATGCCCGTTTCCAGGTCAGCCGGTGGCGTCAGCGTGAAGGATGCCTGTCCATTGGCATCCGTGTCGCTTTCAGCCGGGCTGATACTGCCGAGGGTGGTGCTGATCTGCACGCTCTGCTGGGGAACAAGGGTGCCACCTGCGTCGCGCACCCTGGCGGTCACGATGCTCTGCGCCCCTTGTTGGGCAGGCAACTCGGCGGAACCGAATTCTAGCGTCAGGTCGGCCGGGCTGAAACAGACCACCGGTAGCTGCGTCTGCACCGCGCCTGCCTGCATCGTAACGGTGGCAACGCCGGGCGTTGCTGGGCAGGACAAGACAGTTTCGGCAATACCAGCCGTTTCTTGCGTATTCCCCGTTGCTATCTCAGCAGGCGCGATTTCACCCAGGTCGGTTGCGAACGTTAGCTCTTCGGCCGGCACCGGCAAGCCCTGCGCATCCTGCACGTAGGCAGTAATCGTTGAGAGGCCACGCGCCGGCACATACATAGGGTACGCGTGCGCCGTGATGCTGGCCGGCGTGCCGGCCACCAGGATGGGGACGCTTGCGCTCCCTTTGTACAACGCCGTGTCTTGCATACGGGCCGTCACTGTAACGACCCCGCTGGCGTTGCCCGGCTGCCAGTTTGTTTGCACCCGCCCCTGCGCATCCGTCGTCAGCACGGCACTGGTTGTCTGCGTATCACCCAGCATGCCCTGCGTCACCGCAAACACCACTGCTCGCCCTTCGATGGGGATATACCCAAATACACTCCATATCCCCACCGTTGCCCGCAGCTCGACGGGGGTGTCGCTCCCCTGGCGAATGACCGAGGGGGCGGCCGTGAGATGGATGCGCACCGACAGCGGCGGGCCAGGTTGGACGATGCCAGGCATATAGAGCGTCGCCTGGTCCATGACAACCGTAATCGTTCGTTGCACCCCGCCAGCCCGTGCGGTTACCTTTGCCACGCCCGCTGTGCTCGCCGCCCGTAGCGTAGTAGTCACCACTCCCTGCGCATTCGTCTGCACAGTTGGTGGGTCAATGGTGCCCAGATTGGTGCTGAATTGTACCGGTTGATTGTCCACCAACCGCCCCCCACGCATATCCCAGATGGTGGCGGTCACGACAGTGGTCTGTTGCCTATTGGCAAACATTTGCAAGCGGTGTGAACGGAGTTCCATATCGTCGGGACCATCATCATCTGTAATCGTCAGGGTGGCATGGTCGTCCCCCGGTATGGCCCCCGTGATGTTGCTCAATTGCAAACCAACCGTGCTGCTATCCAGAGCAGTGGTCGAGGTATTCAGGTCATTGTCCAGGACAGGAACAGAACACACCGCCTCGGTCTCCTGTGGCGCAAACTCCAGGACTTCCTCGGTGGGTGTATAGACCTGGCCTGCCTGCGCGGTGCCCTCGCCTGTGCTATGGCAGGTGGCGGTAATCCGAGCCGTATCCTTGACATTCAGCGTGGCCGTAACAGGAGCAAAGCTGACCGACTCCCAGACCTCATAGGTGGCGGCACTGAAACTGAGCGTCGGCAGGTCATTATCCTGGATAGTCAGGATGGCCCGCCGTTGCTCGCCCAGCATGGTATCCTCTCCCTGCACATTGGACAGCGTGATGGCAACAGTTTCATTGAGTTCAATGAGGTCGTCATCCCTCAAGGGTATTTTGATATATTCCTCGCTGCTGCCTTGCGCAAACGTCAGTTGCCCGTTGACATGCGTGTAGTCCTCGTCGGGCGTCGCCAGCAAAGGAGTCGTTTGATAGTCTACCGTCACGGTCGCATTGACCGGACCGACCCGCTGCACGGGAATGCGGGCCTCGTCATGGTATTCGTGCTCTGTGAAGCCCGCCTGCGCAAACTGAACGACCGTATCCGCATCATCATCATGAATGGTGACATCGGCGCGATAGCGAGTGCCCAGTTTGCAACTGCCCCGCACCTTGTCCAGTTGCACATTCAGCCTTTCTTCGCCCTCTTTTTCTCTATCGTCCACGATGGAGATGGCAAAGGTTTGGCGCGATTCGCCCTGCTCGAAGGTCAATGTTCCACTGACCGCCTGGTAATCGTTCGGCAGGTTGGCGGTACTGGCATAGGCGGTGGCATCAAACGTACTGTAGTCCACACTGACTGTCTGGGTGAGCAATCCGGAACGTATGACTTCGACGACGACCTGCCCATCTTCCTCGTTGACCAGGTAGTCATCCTGTGTGAACTGGACTTCGCTGATAATCGGCTCATCATCTTCAATCACCAGTTCAACCTCTTGCACGCCGTTGGGCACGACCGAATCTTCCTCTGCTTGCAGACTGCTGGATTCATACTCAGAGATACGCAGCAGCACGATTTTGTGTCCATCCGAGACATCGTTATCCAGGATGGGCACGCGGAAGACCTGACGTTCTTCGCCGGCAAAGGTGAGCGTCCCATGCTGATGGGTGTAATCGTACCC
>CAYFVX010000716.1:0-988 GCA_964346425.1 uncultured Chloroflexaceae bacterium
GACCAGGTATATAACGATAACAGTTCTCCTACCTACCGCTACAGCCTGGTGCAGGACAAGAGTGCTACAGACCTGAATGGAAGCACCGACGAAAGCTCCAACAATCTTGACAGCAGTGACCCGCTCTTTGTAGACGCCACAAATGACAACCTGAGCTTGCAGGGTTGTTCGCCCGCGATTGACGCAGGCGACAATGATGCAGACCTGGGTAATGGCCCAACAACTATCAGTGATATTGCCACCGACCTGGACGACAACCCACGCACAAAGCATGCTACCGTAGACCTGGGCGCGTATGAATACCAGGGGGACCTGCCCGACTATGGAACGCTGGCTTTTACCGCGGACACCAACAGTACCAACGAGGGCAACAGCGGTACAACAAATACTACCATCGTCGCCATTGAGCGTAGTGGCGGCAGCGATTGCGCCGTCAGTGTGGACGTCACGCGCAGCGAGAGTGGCAGTGCTACGGCTGGCGATGACTATACTGATAAATTCGACTTTACCGTCAATTTTGACGATAAAGATGCCACCGACAAACAGGTGACATTGCCTATCGTTAGCGACACTGACTATGAGCCAGACGAAACCATAGAGTTGCAATTGCACAATGAAGTCAACGCCAGTCTGCTGGGCACGCAGGCCAGCAGCATCTTTACCATCATTAACGATGACCCGCCGTCGGTCACCATCACTGATGCACCTGATGACTTCACCAGCAGCACCAGTGCAAGTTTCAGATTCAGCGGCCCCTCCGATGAAACAGGACTGGACCATTATGAGTGTCGGCGGGACAGTCAAAATTGGGAAAGTTGCAGCAGTGAGAGTTCGCAGGAATATAGCGAACTGGATGATGGAGAACACACATTTGCAGTACGTGCAGTTGTCAATTCGAATGATGAGTATAAGGTTGCCAGCCACACCTGGACCGTAGACACCACCGACCCGACACTCACGATAGACACCGCCCCTGCTGACCCGACAA
>CAYFVX010000716.1:1088-3142 GCA_964346425.1 uncultured Chloroflexaceae bacterium
GTTGTCCGACGGCGAGCACACCGTCACCATCCGCACGACTGACACCGCGGGCAACACCGCCACCGCCAGCCACACCTGGAGCATTGACACCACCGCGCCCGATGCGCCCGATGTCAGCGGCACCACGCCCACCAACGATGCCATGCCCACCTGGAGCTGGACCGGCAGCGGGGATGGTGGCACCTTCCGCTCCAAACTCAACGACAACGACCTCTCCGGCGGCGCAACCGAGACGAGCGAGACGAGTTTCACGCCCGCCGAGCCGCTGGCAGACGGCAACCACACATTGTACATACAGCAGCAAGATGACATGGGCAACTGGTCGGCCAGCGGCTCCTTCACCATCCTGGTAGACACCACCGACCCGACACTCACGATAGACACCGCCCCTGCTGACCCGACAAACAAGACGGAGGCGCAATTCACCTTCACTGCCAACGATGGCAATGGCAGCGGTATCGCCAGCACAGAATGCCAGCTTGCTGATGGCGACTGGCAACCGTGCAGCAGTCCGCACACCTGGAACGGGTTGTCCGACGGCGAGCACACCGTCACCATCCGCACGACTGACACCGCGGGCAACCGTGCCAGCGCCAGCCACACCTGGAGCATTGACACCAACGTGCCGAAACTCACCGTTGCGCACTCGCGGACCATCCGCTCCAGCCGCACGCCAATAATTAGCGGCACCACCGAGCCAGATATCACGGTGACGCTGGCATTGGACCTGGATGCTGATGGTAGCACGGATGTGGTGCATGAAACCGTGGCTGATGAGGCGGGGGGCTGGCGTGTAGATACGGCAACAGACCTGCCACGCAGTGGCAGCATGTCGCCCGATGGCATCCCTGCAGGGACGTATACCACGACCATTACGGCTACTGACGTGGTGGGCAACCAGACCGTCCGTGAAGAGCAACTCCGTATCGAGCCGCCACTGAGCGACCCGCAGGAACCGCCCGAAGAGCCAGCCGAACAATCCACCGCGCTCTATCTCCCGCTGGTGCAACACGCTGGCGATGCAGCGCACGAGGCAACTACCCTGCCCGACCTGGTTGGAACAATCAGCCTCAGCCCCACGCAGCACAGCTTTGCCGCAGGCGAAGCCGTTGAAATCACCGTCGTCATCACTAATGTTGGTGAAACCACCACACGCCACGGCTTCTGGGTAGACCTGTACATCAACCCGACCACCGTCCCCACCGTCAACCAGCCGTGGCAAGAGCTTTGCACGCTCACGCCCTGTACTGGTATCACCTGGGGCGTGGATCAGTTGCTCAAGCCGGGCGACAGCATCACGCTACGCTCCACCGCCGACAGCTACGTCGTGGATTACACCCGCTGGCCGGGCTGGTTTGCGGCCGGCACCAGCGACCTCTACCTGTTGGTAGATAGCTGGGACTGCTCAGCGGGACCGGGGAAATGTGTCGCAGAAGGGGCGCAACGTGAGCAGAACGAGGAGAACAACAGCTTCCACCTGGGCGGATTGCAGGTGACGGGCGCGAACCCGGCTGGTGTCCAGGAGCAGGTACCGCCGCTGGAAGAACGTGAGCGGCTACCATAGCGTGCAGGAGAGGGGTGCCGCCGGCCCCCCCTCCATCTTCTTTCCGGACAGGCTTAACGCAGAGGATTCAGATGCCTCAATGGGTGTCACCTGTGGGAGTGTGAGGGGACCTGGTTCCCTCATACTCCCCATTCTGGTGGGGTTTGTTGTGTTTTCGACTTCGTCGAAAACACAACAAACCCCACGCCAAAGCTATGGCACGCAGTTGCGTGTGTTCTTTACCGTGCGCAAGCAGCACACAACCACAGGTGAAACCTGTTGGGGGCAACACTCCATACGCATGAAGTTCACGCTTATTTCCCATTGGGGCGCAGCCCCAGGCCCCTTTTTGTTTTGGGGGTTTGCAACCCCCAATCCCCCGCTTGTCAAAGCGATAAACCGTTTAGCTTCATGCGCATGGGGTGACGGAAGCCCCTCTCCCTGGATGGGAGAGGAGTTGGGGAGAGGGTGAAAGCGCGGTGGAATACCCGTTACGTTGACGCATATGCCG
>CAYFVX010000717.1:0-3141 GCA_964346425.1 uncultured Chloroflexaceae bacterium
GGGGTCATTGGCGTTGCCGGTGACGAACGTGATACGGTCGGCAAGCCCCTGCTCGGTTACGTAGTCTTTGCCATAGGATACCATCTGGGGCGCAGGTTCAAGCGCGGTTATCTGCACGTCGGGGTGTTGCTGTGCGACGAGGGTTGCCAGCACGCCGGGGCCGGCTCCGACATCCAGGTAACATCCGCTAATGTTGAGCGTGGCTATCTCCGACAGGCACGTGCTATACATAAACCTCGCAGTTCGACGGGCTTTGTTGGCGTAGTGCAGGACGTTCTGCGGGTCGCTAAAGAATGTTTCCAATGTGCTATCGGTGGTGTTCTCGCTGGTGGTCATGGTGTTCTCCTCCCTTGTGTGAAAGTGAATAGCGGTTTTTTCGTTCCACGGGTTTGACGCCGGCGGGGGGGATTTGTTGCAGACCACAATGGGCGGAGAAAATCGGGTATACTGTGTGGTATGAGATGCCAATGGATAGAGGGTAGTGGACTGTGGTAGCACCATTCCTTTTTGAACCATCTTTTCAAGCAGACCATATGCTCGATGTGGTGGATTTCTTTCGTCTGGATGCCTGCCGCAAGATCCAGGCGCAACGTCGTTCGCAGTTGGGGCAGTTTCTGACACCGCCAGCCGTGGCACGGCAGATGGCATCCATGCTGGAATGCAAGCAGCCGGATATTGTTTTGCTTGATGCTGGGGCTGGCGTCGGAACATTGCTAATACCAAATTCGGGTAATGAGTTGGTAACCACGAATAACACGAATAACACGAATATATCTCTTTAATGGGAAACATAAGAGACAAGTAGCAGGTCTATTGTCTAAGCAATCAAACGAATTTGGTATGAGTGCTGTTGTTGAGCAACTGTGTCAACGGGTTGCTCCCCCGCAAACTATGCATGTTATTGCCTACGAAAAAGATGCGCTGTTTCTGGCACAGTACAGGTGAAACCTGTTGAGGGTAATACCCCTCAATGGGTTTCAACCAGGGAAGCGCGAGGGAGACATCGTCCCCACATGTGTAGGTTTTTTCAAAAATAACCTATCGTAGCCACAATTTCCAACCACGGTCCTTGACCATACGTGACGTGAATTTTGCGGCACAGAGCCATGTTTCTCTGTGTAAATAACTGTCTGGGAAGGGCAAGGACCGCGGTTGGAAACCGCGGCTACGTGGACTGGTAAAGCCCTAAACCTTAAACCCTACCCCCTACCCCTCGCGCCACACCAACCGATCGTAGCCGATAGCGACGATGCTGAAACAGCGCAACCGCAGGATATCGCCATAGGTTGCGATGAGCGTCTTGCGGTAGCCTGCCGCCTGCGCCTGCGCTTCATCCAGCAACGCTGCCACCGCGGGCAACGCTGCCAGTTCCTCGCGGCTCATGCTGCGCACCTGCTCACCGCTCAGCTTCACCTCCGCAAGACCGATATACTTGAACTCCATCAGGAAATCCAGGATGTCGTACTGGCGCATCTGCGGACGCACCAGCATCGCCAGGTCCGCATACTCGCGCTGCAACGCTGGCTCCGAAACCATCATATAGAGCGTATTGCCGGCGAACAGCGTCATAAACATTGTTTTGACCGTCAATTCGTTTGCCCAGCGATAGTCCCGATTGTTGTAGAGCACAAAGTAGTGCTGCTCGATAAAATCACACACCACCTGCATCGTGCCATATTGATAGAAGGTGCGGATGACCTGAGTGATCTGTTTCTTGCCCTCTGCGGTGGGCAGCAGCATCTCCTGGATTTGCTCCACATAGAGTTGCCGTGTCACGTTATTTGGCACGACAAACTGCAATTCGCCGATGGCAGAATGCGCCTCTGCCAGCGTCAACACGCCCATGTAGGCGAGGAGTGAGACGAGAAACCGTTGTTCTGGCTCGTGATGATAGAGGTCATCTACCCCAAACTGTTCGGCCCGTTTGAATATCGTCAGGGGTTTCTGCTCGTTGAGTGCGGCGGGAATAAGTTCCGTACCGTTGGGCAGTGCGGCAACGTAGGTCAGCTTCTGGCGGTCCGTGCTCAGGTTGCTATCCAGCATCTCTTCTGGATACTGGCACCATTTTTGCAGATATTTCAAAAAATAGTGAACCAGGGTCGGGTTATACAAGAGGGATTGCTGGTCAGAGCCAAAGCGATAGCCATTGTAGAAGCGGCGCATCATCGTCAGCGCATCATCCACCCGTGCGGCGGAAAAGTCACACACACGCCCCACATGCTGGAGCAGGCTGGCGACCTCCGCTTCACTGAAGCCACACAGATTGCACAGTTCCGCGTCAAACGTGACGTTCTCGGCAACGTTGAAGCCGCTGGTCATATCATTGACCACAATGGGCGAGACGCCAGTGATAAAAACCCGTTCCAATCCCTGTCCTTCCATCGCATATTTGACCACCTGGAAGAGCGTCTTGAGCAATCCTTCGCCTTCCACCAGTCCTCGATAGCGTTCTGTTGCCCCCGCGTGTTGCGCCATCAGTACCTTATTCGCAAAGTTGTCATATTCGTCAATGAACAGGTAGAGCGGATAGGGGGTGGTTGCAACATTTGCCAGTAAGGATTGAAAGGTGGCAAGCGCATCTCCAGGGTTTACCTGTATCGTGTGTTTGAACATGCCTTCATAGCGGAAGGAAAAGGCTTGCATGGTCTGGTTCATATGATTGTATAATCTCTGGCGCAGTTGCTCCGTCTCGCCAGAGGTCTCGACCGTGGAAAAGTTCCAGCGCAGCACAAAGTACCCGTTGTGGCGCGGGGTGGGGTCTTTACCGATAGCGAGATGACCGAAGAGCCGCGCAAACTCATCCGCTTTGCGCACATCGTAGTAGTTTTCGAGCATGGAAATGAGCAAACTTTTGCCAAACCGCCGCGGGCGCAGGAAGATCAGGGTACGTCCTTTCTCTTCCAACAGCGGGATGAAACTGGTGCGGTCTATATAGACGTTGTTTTCGGTGATGATACTATAGTAGTTGGCTGTCCCATAGGGGAAGATGAGTTTTTCCACGGTCTGCTCCTTTCCATGCTAGTGCGGCTCTCTGGATGTATTATAGCATGCGCAGCGTGGGGAGCGAGAACCATTGATACCCATGTGCATGAAGTTAAGCGGCTTGCCGCTTTGCAAAGCGGGGGATTGGGGGTTGCAAAC
>CAYFVX010000718.1:0-3140 GCA_964346425.1 uncultured Chloroflexaceae bacterium
TTTCATGCCACCATGTGCGCGGGAGCGCATGAACATCTCCATTCTCCATTCTCCACTCTCCACTCTCCACTCTCCATTCCCCATTACTCCTCCACTGCCCCCAATGTCTTGAGCGTCTCGCGCTGCGCATCCGTGAGGCCCGTCGCGCCGGTGATGTTCATGTTTTCGTAGGGACGGGGTGGGCGTAGTGTGCGGATGCACTCGCCGGAGTGGACGTCCCAGAGCTTGATGGTGCCATCAAAACCACCACTGGCAAGCGTGTTGCCATCCTCACTAAACACAACCGTGCGTATTCTGTCTGTGTGTCCTCGTAGCTTCATGATGCAGTCACCAGAGCCAATATCCCAGAGATACACCATCTGGTCATCACAGCCACTGGCAAGCATGTTGCCATCAGGACTGAGCGTAACGGCCATAACCCTATTCGTATGATCAAGGAATACCCGGCGACATTCCCAGGTTGTGGTGTCCCACAGACAAACACTTCTATCGTGGCTCCCACTGGCTAAGATACAACCATCCGTACTGAACGCCAACGACCGGACCTGTTTGGAATGATAACGCAAAGTTTTAAGTGGTGTAGTAGACGTTTCTGCATCCCAGATGTAAATGATACTCTCATCACCACCAGCAGCAATGATCCAACTGATAGGAGAAAAAGCCACTGCACGGATTAGATCCGTATGCCCTTCCAGTACCCCAACAAGATTGCTACTCTCTATTTCATAGACTGATATGGTTTTACTGCTCCCACCGGACACGAGATAATTGTTATCAGGGCTGATCGCTATCGCAGAAACAAGACCATCTTCTCGAATGACACGACTGCATATTCCTACGTGAACATCCCAGAAGCGTATGGTCTGGTCTAAACTACCACTAATCAGAATTCTGTTCTTTGTACAAATAAGTGAGCGTATGGCATCGTTATGTCCACGCAATGTTTGTGTTATTTCACCAGACACAAAGTTGTGTATGGAAATGTCCTCTTCATAACCACCTGCTATGAAGGAACTTTCAGGAACAAACACAACAGAACGCACAGGATTAGTGTAGCCCTGACGAGTGTGAATAGGTCTTTGGGAAAACACATTCCAGGTACAAATTGATTGATCCATGCTTCCACTGACCAGTGTATGTCCATCAGGATGAAGCGCAATAGAGCGCACTGCGCTCGTATGACCGGGCAAGAATTCGTGATGATGATCGTTTTTAATATCCCACACATAGATCGTGTTATCATCGCTACTACTGACCAGACTGGTATTATCTGGAAGAAACACCACACATCTTACCGCTTCGCTGTGGTGTTGTGACCTTTTGATCAATCTCGATTGCTCGACGTCCCACAGACACACAGTTTTATCATAACCGGCACTGGCTAACGAGCACCCATCTGGGCTAAACCCAAGAGCAAGAACAGATTCGGTATGCCCTGATAATTCTTGTATTACCTGTCCACTTTGCATGTCCCAGAGAAATACTTTCCCACTTTTCCCGGCACTGGCTAATACTCGTTTTTTAGGATGTAAAGCAAGAGATCGAATGTAACCTGTAGGGTCTTGCAAAACTTGCAAACAATAGCCTGTTGTTACTTCCCAGAAGCGAATCGTTTGATCTTCACCTGCACTGACAAGTATTTCACCATCATTGGTAAATGCACAAGAATGTATCCATCCCTTGTGTCCCTTTAAGATACGAGAGTGTTGTCCTGTTTCTATACGCCACAGTTTGATTTTCTGATCGTCACCTGCACTAGCCAGAATATTCTCTCCAGGATGAAAAGCAATCGAACGAACCCACCCATTATGGCTTTTGAGCGTGAGCAGGGATGAGAGATCGGCAGTGCGCCAGATACGAGTTTCACCCATATTCGTGCTGGCAGCTATCATCGTCCCATCGAAATTCAAAGCTACCGAAACAACCTTTCCAAACGTTTCTTTGAAAGCTGCTTTTTTGAGTTGAGCACCCGCAAAATCCACCCCCTGCAACTCCACGCCCTGCAAAAACGCCTCCCACACCGCCAGGTGCGAGAAATCGTAGCCCGTCAGGTCGGCATCCAGGTGAACGAGCATATTGAGGATATTGCCAGCCGCATAGCCGGGCCTGGGTGCATTACGTTTGCCAGTGCTCATAGAGATTCTCTCCCTCAGTGATTGCTCAAAGGAATATGTGGATAGTGCATTCAAACCTTGCCAGGAAACTCGTGGACTTCCGTCCTATTGGACTCTGTTGGTAACATGTCCGGGCAGGAACCACGAATACCACGAATACCACGAATTGATGCAGTGGGAGCGACGTGTACGCAACGTCACTCCCACCAAAACTGCGTTTACCAACAGAGTCCTGGTGGTTGGTGGTGCAATATTCTTCTCTGAAGTAGGGTGCGTTCCACGCACCGTTCTGACGACGGGTGGTGCAGAACATGCATGCATCCGACCGGAATTGTTTCGTTGCTTCACCGTATGCTACAATAGTTTCAATGAGAGAAACATTCAAGCAGGAGTACACCTCTATGACCGTATCATATCAGACACGTATTACTCTGGAACAGGGAAAACGTAGCGGGAAACCCTGTATTCGTGGACTACGCATCACCGTCTACGATATTCTCTCCTATCTGGCGGCTGGTATGTCCATTGAAGAGATACTCAGCGATTTCCCCACATTGACTCGAGATGATATTCTCGCGTGCCTCAGCTATGCAGCAGAACGTGAACGACAAACGCTGGTAGTAGTATGAAACTGTTGTTTGATCATAATATGTCGCCACGTCTCATTGAACGATTGGCAGATATTTTTCCTGTTGCTAGTCATGTGCAGATTGTTGGTCTTGATCAGGCAACGGACATTGATGTCTGGGAATACGCTCGTATTCACAACTTTGCCATTGTAACCAAAGATATGGATTTCAATGATCTGAGTATTATCCGAGGATTTCCTCCAAAGGTTATCTGGCTTCGTACTGGCAACTGTACAACGGCACAACTTGAGGCTGTTTTGCGCTCTCACGCACCAACTATCGTAGCCTTTCTGTGTGATGCTACCACTGGTTTGCTTGAAGTTCAATAAGCATTTCTACTGTTCCCTCACTCCCCACGCTCCCACGCTCCCCACGCTCCCACGCTCCCACGCTCCCA
>CAYFVX010000719.1:0-3137 GCA_964346425.1 uncultured Chloroflexaceae bacterium
CGTCACAAGTGGGCAGATCCAGCGGTTAAAAACCGCGGCTACGATTCCCAACGGGATTCTTTTCCTCGAAAAAGTCTACCCATGTGAGGCCGAGGCCCCCCCCCCACAAAATCCCTGCGGCGGTACGCCGCAAACGGTTTCCCTTGCTATTTACCCGCAATAGTGGTAAGATTTTGACACAGAGAACAAGGGAATGTTGCAGGTAACATATGGTACAGGCATACAAACAACGACGGGTCTCCCCGCAAGAATATCTCGCACAAGAAGTTCGTGCTTTCTTCAAGAGTGAGTATTATGCTGGAGAGATTATCCCGATGGCAGGAGCTTCTATCAACCATAACCGCATTGTACGCAATCTCGTCAGGAAACTGGGGAACTTGCTCGACGATGCAGGATATGAGGTATTCGCCAGCGATATGCGCCTGTGGATACCCGAAAGTCAAACCTATACGTATCCGGATGTGCTGGTTATAAAGGGGGAGCCATACTTTCAAGCAAAGCGCAATGACACTGTGACCAATCCGGTCATGCTCGTCGAAGTACTATCCGCCTTAACCAGAGGATATGATCGGGGTGACAAAATGGGTCAGCAAGTGTCCATTGCAGCATTGCCCGCCATCACGCTCACCGTGCATGCGATACCAGGAGACGAGCAAGCCTGAAAAAACCAGGTTAAGATGGGAAGATATCTATGCATACAAGCACAAACCAGAGCCTTTCACGCCTGGTCATCAACATCCAACCGCTCCATATCACCGATGAAGAGTTCTTTGCCCTGTGCGCAGCCAATGATACACTGCGGTTTGAACGCACCGCACAAGGAGAAATGATCGTGATGACGCCAGCCGGTGGAACCACAAGTAACCGGAACAGCAGTCTGGTATCACAACTCTGGATATGGAATAAACGGTGCGGTCTAGGAAAAACCTTTGATTCTTCTGGGGCATTCAAACTGCCAAATGGTGCAGAACGTGCACCGGATGTGTCGTGGGTAGCCATTGAGCGATGGCAGGATTTGAGCGAAGAGGAGCAGCAACGATTTCCACCCCTCTGCCCCGATTTTGTCGTGGAGCTGCGCTCACCGAGCGACAATCTCAAGGATGTGCAAGAGAAAATGCAGGAGTATCGGGAAAACGGGGCACGGTTGGGCTGGCTGATAGACCCCAAAACGAAGCGCGTCGAAGTCTACCGACCGGGCCAGAACGTTGAAGTGCTGGAAAATCCTGACATGGTGTCAGGGGAAGCCGTATTACCGGGCTTTGAACTTGACCTGAACGACGTGTGGTAACGGATAGCAAAGAAGTAGCCATTCAACTTGTGAAAAGCAACAGCATGGAAAACAACCGACACGGCAAAAATACCGCATCCTACTATCCCCTCGTCCTGGATATACAACATTTGCTTGCGGAGGGAAAAGTTGACACTGCACGGAAAAAACTCGAAACCCTGCGCGAAGCCATTATCCAGACAGAGCAGCAAGCATTGCGTGGACATCTCATCCGCCTCATGATCCAGGTGCTCAAATGGAAAACGCTCGCCACCAGGCGCACCCAGAAGAGCAGCAACTCAATTGAACAGGAGCGTCAAACCATTCAGCACATTCAAAAAGAGATACCCACGCTCAACAAGACATTCATCCAGAGTATCTGGGATTATTGCTTACAGCGAGCAATGCACGAAGCACAAACAGAAACAGGATTTGCGCCTGCCGTGGCGAGCCTCTCCTGGCAGGAGGTATTTGAAGATGGGTACACCCTCTCAAGAGATTGAAATGGCGTTCAATGGATAAACAACCAGTTCGTTCAAAAGATCGTTTTCTCATCTTCGGCGCACCGCTTATTGAAGATGCGGAAATCCAGGAGGTGGTCGCCAGTCTGCAAAGTGGTTGGCTTGGCACCGGCCCGAAGGTTGCCAGATTTGAGGACGATTTCTGTGCCTACAAACAGGCAAAGCACGCAATTGCAGTGAATTCTTGCACGGCCGCGCTGCACTTGAGCTTACTGGCCGCCCGCCTCAATCCTGGCGATGAGGTTATTACGACCCCTATGACGTTTTGTGCTACGATCAATGCCATTATCCATGCTGGTGCAAAACCTGTCCTGGTAGATATAGACCCGGTGACGATGAACCTGGATCCGCACAAGGTGGAAGCAACCATAACCCCCAGGACACGGGCTATTCTTCCCGTTCACTTTGCCGGCCGTCCCTGTGACATGGAGAACCTGTGTCGTATCGCAAAAGCCCACAACCTGCAAATTATTGAAGACTGTGCGCATGCCATCGAAACGGAATACCAGGGACAGAAAGCAGGCTTGTTTGGTGACTTTGGCTGTTTTAGCTTCTATGTGACCAAAAATGTTGTAACCGGTGAAGGTGGCATGGTGCTCACGCGGCGTGAAGAAGATGCGGCCCTGATCAAAATATTGGCTCTGCATGGGATGAGCAAGGATGCCTGGCACCGTTTCGGCGATGAAGGGTATAAACATTACAGCGTGGTCTATTCGGGCTTCAAGTATAATATGATGGATATTCAGGCTGCCATTGGCATTCATCAATTGCAGCGCGTGGAGCAAAACTGGCAACGGCGGCAGCACATATGGAACCGCTATAATGAGGCATTTGCCGACCTGCCCCTGACGCTCCCCGCACCACCTGAACCAGCAACACGCCATGCCTACCATCTCTATACCATCCTGATAGATGAAAGCAGAACAGGCATAACCCGCGACGGGTTTCTCGATGCGATGACCGCTATGAACATCGGCATCGGCGTGCATTATCTGAGTATTCCAGAACATCCCTATTACCAGGAAACCTTTGGGTGGTTGCCTGAAGACTATCCTGAAGCGATGCGCATTGGCCGACAAACCGTCAGCCTCCCGCTTTCTGCAAAGCTAACGGATGCAGATGTGGATGATGTGGTGGATGCGGTGCGGAGGATTCTGCGGCAATGAAACGGAGAAACATTCCGATCTATTTAGCACGCAAAAGCGTCAAAACTATTCTTCAGATTGCATCAGGGTATCCTGTAAAAACGGTACCGTTAGTCGGTGGTACGCTTGACTGGGATGATGTTGAAATTGCCAGGACCTGGTCCCATTATCAGCAAGATTGGGAAAATCCTTCTGTTGTCTCAC
>CAYFVX010000720.1:0-3135 GCA_964346425.1 uncultured Chloroflexaceae bacterium
CTTGGCGTTCTTGGCATTCTTGGCGGTTGAAGTCCGAAAATCTGCAAAGGTAGTGGTGTCTTTGCGTGCGGCTCTGCTCAAACCTTCTGAACAGTTCTGCAAAATTGCCACTTGCGAAATCTCCAGGATCCTTTATAATTGTGTGTGGGCCGGTAGCTCAGGGGTAGAGCATCGGACTTTTAATCCGCAGGTCGTGGGTTCGATTCCCACCCGGCTCACCACTTAGCAAAGCGTCAGAGTGTATTACCCCAGCACTCTTTTTTTTATGCCGTAGAAATTATTATCAATCGCCGCCATCACCCGCCGCATCTCGCGTAGCGCAATCACCATGCGCATATAGTGCAGCGCATCAGCAGCAGCAAGCGTGCGTCCTTTGCGGTCTTTGAGCCACTTGTGCAATGGTTGGTAGCTGCCAATGTACAAGCCCCAGGTTTCAGGCTCTATGCCCGCGAAATACCTTCCGTTGCCGATGAACACCCGTTGTTGTTGCTCATCGTAACGGACTTGCCCAACGGGGCCTGTCGTGACACCATACTGCACAACTCCCTGCGTGGCCGGATTCGTAAGGAGAGATGCGCCTCCTGCCCCTCCCACGCCACCGCACCCCGGCAAACGCAACAAGTGCAGGTCAACCAGGGCTGCGCCGTGCGCCACCAGCGTTTGCACCACCCGGCTATCGCTGCTGATGGGGATGCGCGGAAAGTCTATCTTGAGAAATTCCGTGTACCTGTTGCGGTAGGTCGGGCTGTGCAAAACCGCATACGCATAGTGAAAGATGTCTTCGGGGCCAATCGTGCAGGTGAGATCGCCGTTACCAAAAGGGATGAATGTGAGGTTTAACCGTTGCTCAATGTCGCGGATGAACACAGGCGTCAAATTGGGGCGCGGTTCCGCAGTTGCAGCAACGTCACTGCTGCCTGCCTGTGTCGCAGCATAAAGATACAGCGGAAAGACGAAAGCCCCTTCGCGCGTTTTCAACGAAACCGCATGGCTCTCGACAATCGTTTCTGCACACAAAACGTGCGAAAACCCCGTTATGGCCTGCTGGCGACAGAGCAGCAGTGCCAGGTTGTCGCCAGCCAGCATGTGCTGCATCACCGCATGGGCCGGGCGACTGGTGAATCCATCTGGATTGTAGTAGAGCCAGCGAACATCAAACGGACGATAGAGGCAACGGTGCAGGTGGCTCACATTGAATGCGGTTTTCTGCCGGCGGCTGAGTAGTTCATAGCTCGATGAGTTTTCCACGTGGTACGTTGCCCGAAAATCGGGCGACAACCCCGCAGCAGAATAGAAAACCCGCATCCGTTCTGCCAGAACCGTATAATCGAAATCAAACACCAGACGGTCTCTATCCGTCTTGATTGCTCCCTGGTATACAATTGGTATGTGCTCAAGCCCCGTATACGCTGCATAATCAGTTGCCTGGGCAAAGTTTTTGGGCACAAAGAAAAAATAATCAGGTTGCGGCTGTAGCTCCTGCCAGTCCGTCGTCGCTACATCCATGCTTGCCAGGTAGCTATACTTGTGGTGTCTCGTCCCCCAGAGCTCCGCGTGCTGCACGGTTGCCGCTCTGCTTATATCTGCCTCTTTCACAAAAAGGCCAATCGCAACCCCCTGGCGAATATCAAAAACATTCTCATCGCGTGTGCCATCAGGATTGCATTCGTGCTTCAGGCTGTTGCCGTGCAGGTCCAGAATGAAGATGTCAGTGAATGTTTCCATAAGCGACGTACGCATGCGGCGGTGGGTGATGCCATCCAGGTAGGTATTGTTGGTGACGAACGCCAGAATACCCTGCCCACTTTGCGCAACGCGCCACTGTCCATAGCGCATGAACTTGATAAAATCGTCATCCAGATTGAGCTTCTTTTCCTGCAACCCCCGCTTATACTCGGCCAGTTGCGTCTGCATCCATTCCCCTTTGTTGAGCATGCCATAGTTTGCATAGGGTGGGTTGCCGAGCACAACCATGACCGTCTTCGTGTGCGGGAATGACAGCGGCTCTTGCTCGGTGAGCGCATTTGTCAGATGGATACCGATGTGCTCATCTTTGCCAAAGGAGTAGCCCGACTGTTGCAACAGCAGACCGAGCTTGAGATGGGCAATGGTATAGGGGGCCGGCAGTACCTCAAAGCCGTGTAGCCTGGGCAGCAACCGGGTGGCGACATACTGCTGCCAGCCATCCGCCATCCCCATACGTTGCAGCGTCGCGTAGATATGTTGCACCACCGCGTGCAGAAAGGTCGCCGTGCCGGTCGCCGGCTCCAGCACCAGCGTCCTTTCATCCGCCAGCCCCATCGGTCTCCCAAAGCGCGTGCGCAACAGATAGTCAACCGAACGCACCATGTAGTCAACGACTGGCTGCGGGGTGTAGTAAACGCCGCGCATATCACGCATTTTCGGGTCGTAGGTAGCCAGGAAATATTCGTAGAAATGTACGACGGGGTCTGCCTGCTGGGTCGCTCTGCCAAAATTGTGCAAGACCACTTCCATATCAGTGTGTGCCAGCAACCGGGCGCAGTCATCAACTAGCCAGGCAATGCGCTCATCCAGGTCGGGGCAGGCGATAGTTTGGAAGATATCCTGCAACAGGCCACTGGTTTTCGGGATAGCGTGGATGGCATTGTAGCGCGTAAAGTGGGCGTGCTCTGGCAGCATGGTAACCCGTGCGGTAAAGAGGCCGTACACGAGCGTCTGCGCATACATATCTGCAAATTCGGATGGGGTCAAGCCGGGTTGCAACGTTTGCCGAAATGTAGCAAACTGCTGCTGCAGCAAACTGTGGGCTTGCTCATCCTGCAGCAGAGTGATGAGAGCTTTATTCAGCCGGCGAGCGACCTGCGCCAACCGTTGCGCCAGTTCGTGTGGTGTCCTGACCGGCGCGGCGGAGTGGGTTGTATTTGGCATAATGACTGAAATTATAGCACAAGGTCCTCTTCAGTCAGAAAAGGGTCACTCATAGTAACTGTTCAGAAGCCAGGGAAAGCAATCCTGGGAACGCGGGCATCTTGCCCGCACAATGCAGGCGAGCCGCCTGCGCTCCCAGAGGATTTACCGCGAATGTGAACAGTTACCACTCATACCAGGTTCGGATGGATAGTTTCTTTTCACCACGGAGACACGGAGGCACAG
>CAYFVX010000721.1:0-3132 GCA_964346425.1 uncultured Chloroflexaceae bacterium
GATATCACCGAGAGCGCAACACCGCTGGAGGACTATATTCCGCTACTCTCGCAGGAAGAGCAGCAGAGCTTTCTGGTGCGGCTTGCCAGGGGGGAACCATTGCTGCATCAGGTGTTTCAGAACCGTTTGCAAGAGGTAGCCCCACCTTCTTCGCGCACCGCGCCAGCCGCCGAGCAACCACGCCGCACGTTGCGTATGCTGATAGCCGAATCAAAAGACCGTGCAAAGCAGCTCAAAGAACAAAAACGCAAAGCAGCCGACACCGCCCACCAGCAGTATCTTACCAAACTGGCAAGCAATGAAGAAGAGCATGGCTGGCAGCGTGTGCTTGAACTGATTGAGCATCGCAAAATGCCATCCTACAAAAAAGCGGTAAATCTGCTGGTTGACCTGCATGAAGTGGCGGAGAAGCAGGGGACAGTCCCGCAGTTTGAGCAACGACTGGATGATATTGTCAAAAAGTATAAAACCCGCTGGCCGCTGATCAAAGGTCTGGAAGAGGTAAATCTGCGATGACTCTGCTGCAAACCCGCTACCATACCGACCACCCCATCACCTACGATGGCACCCAACTGACACCCCATTGGCTCTATCGCCAGTTTGACCTGCGCGGCGATGCGGCAGTCGCTTTTGTGGGGCCGTGCTGCGTGGAGCTGAGTGAGATGGTGGATATGGAGGATGTCAAGGCGCAAGCTCCCATCTACAGCCCGCTGATGCTGCACATCATCACCGAGTTTTTTAGCCAGGATTTGCACCTGGCGGTTTATCGCCAGCGTCTGCTCATCATCACGGCAAAGGAATTGCTGCAAACGATGACGCCCCGCGTGGTCATCCGCCGCGGCGATGACCTCTACTTGCCGCGTGGTTTCAGCCAGTGCAAACTCTCGGTGTCTATCGCCACGACCAGTCCCACTTCGACGCTGGTGCATACGGGCTTTAATATCGAGACGGAGGGAACACCTGTTGAAACTATCGGGCTAAAGGAACTGGATGTGGATGTGGACACGTTCGCCGAAAAGCTACTGCAATATTATGCCGAGGAGGTGCAGGATATCTGGCTGGCTCGCTGCAAGGTGCGGGGAGTTTGAGCAGGTCCGGGCAGAGGACGGGCAGGGAAACGCAGAGGCGCAGAGGCACAGAGAGAGGGGCAGAAGACAGGCAGAGAAACACAAAGCCACAGAGGTGCAAAGAGGCAGGCAGAATTTATTACCACATACGGATAACGACTTCTACCACGGACACACACAGATACACACAGATGGATGATATTCAGTCGCTCTCTTTTGTACGGTCTCTGTATCTCTGTGTCTCCGAGGTGAAAAGAACCTATGCATCCAAACCTGACATCCCATCTTTCTGCATCACTGCTGACCTGGATACAGCCGCTCGATGCCGAACTGGAAGGTCTGCTGCAATTGCTCCCAGCCTCCCTCCTCAAACAGGTCTATCGTTTCAAACGGTTGCAGGCTGGTGGGTATGGTGCAATCTTCCAGCCGCACGGGAATGAGATAGATATGCCCCTCTGGTTTCTCCTGCCACACATCGAGAGCCTGGCGCAGGGCTTTGTGAAAAGGGCCGGGTTTGCTGACCGCTCGCTCGGTCAGGAAGACCAGCAGGAAATCGCTCTCGCGGATCCTCTCGCGGATAACTGCCTCGCGTACCTGCCCCCCCAGCATATCTTTGCTCGCCATCCAGGGTTTCAGTCCGGCGTCTGCTAATTGCTGATAATACTGCTCGACCGGCTTTTTATCGTCGGGGGCATAGGAAAGAAATACCTGGACGGTGTGCTCGCCAATGTGCAGCGTGGAATCGGACTCCTTTTTCGGTTTATCGCTTTCCCACAACCGCCCATTATGCACGCGCATGAAGAGGGACGGCATCCACCAGTCGTGCCGCTCGCGCACGTGGCCGCGAGCCACCGCCACTGCACGGTCAATCTGCCCATCCTGCTGTAACTCCTGGAAGAAAGCGGGCATAAATGTGGCAATAGTTTCCATTGAAATATTGCCCTGCATCGCCAGCACCGCGGGAATACCCGCTCTGGCAAGTTGTGGGCCTAGCGCAAGCAAGGCATTGCCTGCATCGCCACCCGCGCTTGCGCATGAAGCCAGCACGACCAGCAACGGACGCTGCTGCAATTCCGCAATCCGTGTGACCAGCGCGTTGCTATCCACCACATCGGCCTGCCCATCTGTCCGTTCCAGCCAGAGTTTTGGCCCATCCTTGAGCAATGCCCCATGCGCGACCAGGTAGAGGATATGGTAGCCGTCGTTCAGGTGTCTGGTGATGGTGTTGAGCGTGGCACTGCCTGGCGTGCTGAGAGAGGTAGGCGGGATGTCTTGCAGCCCTTGTTCTGCCTGCGCAAGCTCGCGCGGCACATCCAGCGGTGCAAGCGTTTCGCCGCCCGGCGCATATTTTTGCAGGTTGGTCGGGTTGGCGATGACCACCAGAGAGCGCAGGTCGGGGCGACCGGGTACATGCACAGGTTTGCCGTCCTCGCTGCTCAGGTAGCGCGAGAAGAGGATGTTCTGGTCGGTGACCAGTGGGCGTTGCATATCTTTTGGATGGCGCACCGTCTCCCAGCGCAGGTGATGCAGTTCGGTGGCACTTGGGCCAATGAACAGGCGCACACGCAAGGGGGCATTGTGTGCATGGGCCATGCTGTAGGCTTCAGCAACGTGTTGCAGCAACCCCACATCGGTAAATAATTGCTCGCTCAGCAATCGTCCATAGGCCAACGGATCAAGACGCTGTTGCTGTAACTGCTCCAGGTCAAACGTTGCCGTACCATCATAGCGTACTTCAGCCGCGCTCGTGCTCTGGTTGAAGCGCAACTCAACACTGTAATCGCCGGCGGTGCGGCGGTGGAGGCCAATTTCCAGATCGGCAGCAGGTGTTTTGTCTGGCATAATCCTCTCTCTTGTGTAAGTGGGTAGTGGGTAGTATAGGTAGAGTGATCACAGACGGTAGGCCACAGACCGCAGACCGCAGCCTCCCGAACCCATTCCTGAACTACTCTGGCAGATTATACGATACTTTGGTCTCTTTGATAGTGATAATATCTCCCAATGGGTATCACCCTCAATGGGTGTCACCTGTGGGTGCGTGAGGGAACCAGGTTCCCTCACACTC
>CAYFVX010000722.1:0-3129 GCA_964346425.1 uncultured Chloroflexaceae bacterium
TTTTGTTTTGGTTTTTTTGCGGCGAAGCCGCAAAAAAACCAAAACAAAAAAGGGGTTGGGGCTGCGCCCCAATGGGAAACAAGCGTTAGCTTAATGCGCATGGGGGAGGGGTTTGGCGGTGCCAAACCCCTGCCTGGAGCAGGCGAGCCGCCCAATGCTACTAAGCGTTTTATGTCTACTCTATAGTGCTTTTTGAAGCTTTCCAATGGCTCTTTTACTTTTGCCCTTACAAGCAGAACAGTATTTATGGTAACTAAAAGAATCGTCGTGCCCAAATTTGGCGAATTTGCAAGCGATAAAAAAGCGGGTTTGCTTTATTGGAAAGCCAAATGGCTGATTTTCAAGCAAACATAATGTTCTTAGTAGCATTGGGCGAGCCGCCTGCGCTCCCAGGGACCGTACAGGTTTACCATCAGAGTCATAACATCTGCGACGGGAACATTGGAATTCGCCACATAACTGGCGGAAGTTGCTGGACAATAGACAATCTCGCTTGCTTTTGCATTCTTCTTTCCACTGCAATGCATTGCAGTGGAAAGAGAACTGTGACCCATTTGCAGTTATTTCGGTCCACCGTTCGTTCCATTTCTACTGCTACACCTTTTTCCCGCTTGGGGGTCCGTAGCGAAATAACTTCCCGATACTTAATGACACGAAGTATTTGAAGAACGGGGACGAATAGTATAGTTCCACTTTGGACAAACCTCATGATACTGAATATTCAGTGTCGCCATTTCTGCATCAGTCACTTTCTCGCCAGTTTTATAGCTGGCGGTAATCAGATGCGCACGCACGCGCAGTCCAGTTTGCGTTGTTGTATTTTCCAGATAGGAAAGCATAACATCAAAGGTTCTCAATGGACATCCCTGCCAGGTCTTGCTAATTTCACTGAACAATCGATGTTCAATCGGATTCCATTTCGATGTTCCAGGGGGATAATGACACACGGTCACGATCAATCCCAATGTGTCCGACAATTTTTCCTGGATGTAATACTTCCAGACCCGCGATCTTGCACTGTTGCTCCCACCACTGTCTGCTTCGATCAGTATATGGCGAGCATTCGGATACCGTTCGTGCATTTCCGTCGTACACCAATGCACAAGGTTGTCTACCGCAAAGGACGGAGTATCCGCCGATTGTCCAACATATACGGTACCGCAATTCCACTGGATGTCATAGATACCATAGGGTACTGCTCGGCCAAGACTCTCCTGGGGAAAATCATGCATGTTGACGATTTCTGCTTCTTGGCGCCAGATACGACCAGGATTTTTGAAATTGCCCACGAGTTCCTTTTTCTTTGTATCCACGCTAATAACCGGTTGTCCCTGCTCCTGTTGCTTCCTGCGCTGGACGCGGATATACTCAAATTGTTGGTCACGATCCGGGTTCTGCTTTCCCGCTGCTTGTTTGACATTGGCCCGCAAGGTATAGCCATGCTGTCGCAAGATTCGGCTAATGACTTTTTTGCTCACATGATATCCAGTATCGGCAAGCCGTTGTTGTACATCAACCAAACGACAATTGAGCCACCGATGGTCATTCATTGGGTTTCCTGCCGTATGAGTCACCACCAGTGCCAAAATCAAGGACACGAGTTTTGGGTCTTTTTTTCACTCTGTATCCGACCACCACCTGCACGACGTTGGCGATGGGGAGGGACAACGGTCTCAGGTTCCTGGAAAAGTTCACGTCGTCCTCGTCGAATAGTTTTTGGGTCAAGTCCGGTAATTAGTGCCAGTTCACGATCCGTGAACGGTTGTGGTTGAAGCGAAAGCATTCCGACAAACCAGCGACGTTGGCGTTCATTGAGACTACTGAGAACCGTGTTTATCGAGCGATGGAAACGGACGGTTTCATTATCGTTTCCGCTTTGGCATATGGAACACGAACATTCGTGGATAGATGGTTTGTGATTTGGTACCATTGGTTCTTCTCCTTCATAACAAGGACCAAGTGTACCATGATTAAAATACTTTACGATGTAAAGTATCGGGAACTTATTTAGTTACGGACCCTAAGTATCGGGAAGTTATTTCGCTACGGACCCTAAAAGAGAAACAGAAAGAGTTAGATCGCGGCCTGGACTTGTTTGCTGATAACCCAACCGTCGAAAGCTATCTCACAACATGGCTTTCGTACACGGTGAAGCCAGAGTCGTCAACCAAAACCTACGAGAGCTATGAAGAGACGTGTCGCAACCGCATCATTCCCTATGTCGGTGCGGTGAAACTGAAAGCGTTAAAACCTGAACATATCCAGCGGATGGTGACGCAATTACAGGAGAAAAACTATGCACAGCGCACGGTACAGTACTCTGTCGGTGTGTTAAGCCGTGCGCTGGCTGTCGCGGTGCGGCATGGGCATATTGCAACCAACCCCGCAGCATACATACACCCGCGTGTCGAAAAACGCCAGATCGAGCCATTGACACCAGCGCAAGCAACGGCGTTTCTTGCTGTGATCGAGGGACATAGACTTGAACCGCTGTACCGCGTTGCTCTCAGTCTTGGCTTGCGGCGCGGTGAGATTATCTCCTTGCGATGGACAGACGTTGACCTGGACGGCAAAACGTTGAAAGTCAGGAAAGCAAAAACCGCCGCAGGTGTGCGTACCATTCCATTACCCGACAAGCTGGTAGACGTACTACGCGAGCATTGGGACTATCAGCAGCAAGAGCGGCTTATGACAGGTGTTGAATGGAAAGAACACGGCCTGGTGTTTCCGAGCGAAGTCGGCACGCCGTTGATCGCCCGCAACCTCGTGAGGCACTTCAAAAGCGTGCTGAAACGTGCAGGCATACCAGAGACTATCAGATTTCATGACCTGAGCCATAGTTGTGCAACTTTCCTCATTGCCCAGGGTGTGCATATGAAAACGGTCTCGGAAATCTTAGGGCATGCCAGCATTGGAATCACAATGGATGTGTACGGCCATGTCAGTGCCGATACGCAGCGCACCGCACTCGACAAGATCGCTGATATGTTCTGATTGTGCGCTGGTTGATGTAGTGGTTGATGTAGTGGACAAAAAAGCCAGGTACGCAGAGTGCGTATCTGGCTTTGGAAAAGTGGTGGAGCGAAGGGGACTTGAACCCCTGACCCCCTGCGTGCAAATTATCAGTGT
>CAYFVX010000723.1:0-3128 GCA_964346425.1 uncultured Chloroflexaceae bacterium
GGGCAGATTCAGCGGTTAAAAACCGCTGCGACGATTCCCAACGGGGTTCTTTTCCTCGAAAAAGTCTCCACATGTGAGGTCTCCGGTCCCCGGTCCATCGTCTCCGGTCCCTCTTGTGACATCGTGTTGACAGTGCTCGTACATACACGGTATAATACACATGCTAAGCAACAATGACAGTATATGGGGTATCGCGGGATTGGCTTCGACACGTTCAAAGGCGATAATGGGTAGTCAAAAGCACGCAACCCTGTAAGGAGTTTATAATGAGCGTTCCTGGACCGTGGGAATTGCTGATTATCCTTGTTATTATCATCGCCATTTTTGGTGCCAGCAGGATTGCGGGTATTGGTGCTGCACTCGGCGGAAGTATCCGTGAGTTTAAGAAAGCAGTACGTGATGAAGAGCCGCTTCCTGCAAGTCCTGAGCAAGAAGGCAAGGGCGAGCAGAATAGTTAAAAGGACGTTAGTGCTGTAAACGCTAGGGTATGCATGCTCTGACCAGAAATCTTCAGGGCATGCGTTTCTGCATTCAAGCGTATCTTTCTTTGTCATTCGATCGGGGAAAGAGTGACGAGCGTCGAACGTCAGTAACGGCGGCTTCTTTGTACCGTCGAACTGGCGTTTTTCTTTCACGCGGTTTCAGTATATATAACCATCATATCAACCACTCACGCGCTCCTATCTGAGCGTTCGTTGTGGCTTATGAGGTCGGGCAGTGGGTGATACATTCAAACAAGAAATACGCAACCTGCTCATCCACGGCGAGCAACCTGACCTGAGACAGGTAGAAGAATTGCTCTTTCGTCTGGAAAAAGCAGAATCGATGCTATCAATACTCTCACCAGCCCTGGGAGATGCAGAGAAAGAACGAGACGCTTATGCTTTGCTGGCACAGTCACGGGCGGAATTCATCGAACAGATGCAAAAGACGCTCAATGAGCAGAATTTCTTGTATGACCATAACTCTCTTGAACAGCCTCAGCATGGTTCCCAGAATCAAGTAATGAAATGGCGTTATAACCTGCGGGAGTTCTTTGAAATGAACACTGATGGCTGGCGGGCTATAGTGTCAAGTGATAGTGAGGATTCATCCTGGATGGCTTATATTGAGCAAAGTGGTGTACGGTTCTATGCAACCCAGAAATATGCCTTTGTCCAGGATGCATTATGGTGGTGTTCTGCTGAGATAGCATGTCAGTTAGATTCCTCAAAAAACCAGCAGGAGTGATCATGAACTTGATAGACAATGCCCGCCAGAGCCTGGCTGCGGGCAAATCATTGAATACGTCCCAGGCACAGGCACTTTTTACCGCTTATGATGAAGCAACAGAAGAATTGGAGCGTCTGCGTACTCGTGTGGGCGACCTGGAATTTCACTACGAAGTCTTTGAACACTTGATGACCGACCGCAAGCTCATGATTGATACGTTTGCCGAACTGGGCCTCGAAATCTACAGTGTGCCTGATACCGAAAAAGGTACGTGGTGTTGGGCATGGCGATGGCAGGGCGGTGAACCACAAACCGGGTTTTCACGTTCCATTTATGCATTGATAGCAGCAATGGAAACATTGCTGACTGATGCATAAAGGGCTGGCAGGAATTGCATGGCTGGAGAATTAATTGATCATGCCACGATTACCGTGAAGGCTGGGGCAGGCGGGAATGGTGCGGCAACGTTTCGGCGTGAAAAGTTTGTCCCTCGTGGTGGCCCGGATGGTGGCGACGGCGGTCGTGGAGGACACATCTATCTCGAAGTAGACCCTTCCATCAATACCCTCCTTGCTTTTCGCTATCAACAGCGGTACACGGCGTCCAGTGGCGAGCATGGCTACAAGCGAAAACAATATGGCAAGCAGGGCGACGATCTGATTATCCCTGTCCCACCCGGTACGGTTGTCCATACGGAAATTGATGGCGAAACCTATTCGGTAGACCTGGAACGCCCCGGCCAGCGGTTGCTGGCAGCCCGCGGTGGTCGGGGGGGACTGGGCAATGTCCACTTCACCTCGTCGGCACGCCAGGCTCCCCGCATTTCTGAACTGGGTGAGCCGGGCGAAGAGCGACAGTTGGAGCTGGAACTGAAAATGATTGCCGATGTCGGGCTGGTCGGCTTCCCCAATGCAGGCAAGAGTACGCTCCTCTCCGTGGTCAGTGCTGCCCGTCCCAAAATAGCAGCCTACCCCTTCACGACACTGCAACCCAATCTTGGAGTGGTAGATGTCGGGTATGACCGCTTTGTGATGGCAGATATTCCTGGCTTGATAGAAAATGCGCATCAAGGGGAGGGGCTGGGGATAGATTTTCTGCGCCATATTGAGCGCACCCGGCTGATTATTCATGTGGTAGATGCGGCTGGGGTAGATGGACGCGATCCGGTTGAGGATTTTTACCAGATCAATGCGGAGCTGCGACAGTATCATCCCCACCTGGCCGAACGTCCGCAGATTGTTGCGCTCAACAAACTCGATTTGCCAACAGCGCAAGAGAATCTGGAAATTATCAAGCAAACACTCCCGGTCGCGCAGGAACGGATGTTTGCCATTGCGGCCGCCACCCATGAGGGCATCGCGCCACTGCTCACCCGCGTGGTGCAAGAGCTTCGCGAGTTGCCGGTTCCAGACCGCGAGCCTGTCGAAGCTGATACTCCACCCCTGACCTGGCCGGTGCCGGAAGTTGATCCGGATGCTTTCTCTATTGAGCCATGTGATGGCGGCTGGCGAGTACGCGGTGGTAGGATTGAGCGACTGGTACGCATGACCAATTTCAACCAACCAGAAGCACTCGACCGAGTGCAGCGCGTTCTGGCTGCCAGCGGCATCAGTGCCGCTCTTGAGCAGGCCGGTATTCAGGAGGGCGATACGGTATTTATTGCCAACGCAGAGCTGGTCTGGTCTGAAGAGATGACCTATGGGTAACAGGTGGTGTTGGACGCAGTCCAACACCACCTGTTACCCTTGCATTCTGAGTACCGCATTGCGTACATGCGTGCCGAAATAGGGGGCTATGTGCGCGGACGTAGCGGGTATTCCGCCACGCCTTCACCCTCTCCCCAAACCCCTCTCCCATCCAGGACTCTGTTGGTAAAGTCCGGGCAGGGCCTCTCGCAAAGGCGCAAAGCCGCAAAG
>CAYFVX010000724.1:0-3124 GCA_964346425.1 uncultured Chloroflexaceae bacterium
GCGAGATGTCCTGGCGTATGAGTGATACCCAATATGCGGATACATGGGTTACCTGCACCACGGAGACACAGAGACACGGAGACCACACAAAAGCAGTTTTGGAATACCATCCATCTGTCTGTCTGTGTGTATCTGTGTTCATCTGTGGTAGCAGTCAGTCTCCGTATTTTGGTATGAAAGGATGATAAGCTATGCCACGCGTTGATGTCAGTGTTGAACGAAAAAACCAGATCCTTGATACTGCCGCGAAGGTGTTTGCGCGTCACGGATTTCACCAGGCGCGGATGGATGATATTGTCCAGGAATCGGGCTTGAGCAAAGGGGCAATTTACTGGTACTTCAAAAGCAAAGATGAAATCATTACCGCTTTGCTGGAACGGTTTTTTGAGCCAGAAATGGAAGAAGCACAAACCTTGCTACAAACAGAGCAAGAGAAAAGCGTAAGCGAACGGGTGCGCCATCTGACCATGCGTTTTGTCACTGATTATTTGCACGTCACCGAGCTGGGCTTACGCCCACTCTTCTACGAGTTTTACGCCCTGGCGACGCATGATGAACCCACCCGGCTGTTTCTGCAAACATATGCCCAACGCTACCGCGCGGTTATGACCGAGTTTATTCAGCAGGGGATAGACCGCGGCGAGTTTCGTGAAACAGACCCGAAAGCAATAGCACTGACCATTATGGCAATGTTTGAAGGGATTGCCTTGCTCTGGACAGTTGATCCGACCAGCGGCGATTTGCAGGAGCAAATGATGGCAGCAATCAATCTGCTGCTCCGTGGGCTGGAACGTTCATAGCGCGAGAGGGGTGTTACCCCGCTGCAAGCTCCGCTTGCAACCGCGCATGAAACGCACGCAGGTAGCACCACAGAATATCGTGGAGTATCCTCAACGCAGTTGACCCAGGGGAGCGCGAGGGGACACAAGTTCCCTCGCAACCCCACGGTAAAATGCCGTCCACGATGTTTCGTGGTGCTACCTCTGTGTTCATCCGTGGTAGAAATCATTACCCGATTGGAGCGGAAAAATTCCCGCCTTTCATGACGCAAAATCCCCAAAAAAGCGGAAATTCCCACAGGAAAATAGGATACAATAGCAGCATACTTACCCTTTTAACAATACGTACCAAAAGCATGCCTGAAGGTGAAGGAGTCTGTGCCCATCTATGTCTTCTCTCATTGGTAGGAGTCTGGGGAAATATCCCATCAGTAGGGTACTCGGTGCCGGCGGTAGAGCTACGGTGTACCGTACCCTTCATCCCTCCCTTTATTATCCCGTCACGCTCAAAGCTTTCCCTTCCCCAACAGGTGTTACCTGCTTTGTGTGCTACCTACGCACGGCAAAACACGCACGTAGCCACGTGCCACAGCTTTGCCGTGGGGGGTGTGGTTTTTTCGACGAAGTCGAAAAAACCACACACCCCACCAGAATAGCAAGTATGCGGGAACCTGGTTCCCCCAATATCTTTCAATTAAACATGTGCATTCCTGACGCATCACGCATCATACCAGGTTCGGATGAAGAATTAAAAAAACTGCCCGAATCTTTGCCCGGATGTCCGGACTTTGCGCCCTTTGCGTCTTTGCGGTTCGTTGAACTCATTACCCGAATGAGGTATCACTCGTCACTGGTATTACTCACAGGAGGTATCTGTATGAAACGGCTATGGATAACGGCAAAAATCAGTTGGCTTCTGCTGGTGGGTGTGTTGTTGGCAGGAATGTTCCTGCAGCCAGCCGCAGCGCGGGCATGGGGAAACGAGGTGACGCTGACCATTATCAATGAGCGAGCGAAACCGATTTGCTTCGTGTATATTTCCCGTTCCACGTCGCTTGAGTTGGGCGAAGACTGGTTGGGCACAAGAGAAACCATTGACAGGACTTACGCGGTGGGGCACAATTTCGGGAGATAGGCGAACTATTTTCATATCTTGTGAACAAGGCTTACCCCATTGTGGACAGAGCAGAAAGCTCATTGGAAAGGGGTAATCGAGTTTTCGGTGATGGATCAGAATCATGTTCACAATATGAGTAAACCATACCATTTTTCTCGGAATGGCTGGCACCGCGTAAGTCCTATACTGGGCCGCGTTTGTGTTGTCGGGCGAGGCTGGCACGATAAGCAGCGCACCACCAGCCGCGCAGCCAGCCGCCGTGCCCGCCGAACAGCCTGCCGAGCAACCCGCCGATGCCGGGCAGGAGCGTTCATCCGCGCCAGCGACATCTCCCTCCGCCGACCAACGCTGCTTTGCCGAAACCGGCCACTGCATCGCGGGGGCCATCCGTGCTTACTGGGAGCAGCAGGGTGGGCTGGCGGTGTTTGGCTACCCCATCACCCCGCAGCGCGAAGAAACCATCGAAGGCACAACCTTGCCGGTGCAATGGTTCGAGCGCGACCGGCTGGAAGACCACGGGGCAGCGGGCGTGATGGCCGGGCGGCTGGGCGCGGACGTGCTGGCGCAGCGCGGCACGCCCTGGGAGAGCTACCCGCGCGTGGAGGCGGCCGCCGACGGCTGTCACTATTTCGCGGAAACGGGGCACAGCCTGTGTGAGCCATTCCTGAGCTACTGGCAGCAGCAGGGTGGCCTGCTCCGCTTCGGCTACCCGCTCACCGAGCCTATGCAGGAAACTATCGGCGACTGGACCGGCCCGGTGCAATATTTCGAGCGACGACGCATGGAGCACCACGCCGAGAACTCCCCGCCGTATGACGTGTTGTTGGGATTACTTGGAAGGGAGGTGGTTGAGCGTTGAAGCGTTGAAGCGTTGAAGCGTTGGAACGGTGGAACGGTGGAGCGTTGGAACGGTGGAGCGGTGGAGCGTTGGAACGGTGGAACGGTGAAGCGGTGGAACGGTGGAGCGTTGAAGCGTTGAAGCGTTGAAGCGTTGAAGCGTTGCATCGGTGGAGCGTTGGAACGGTGGAACGGTGGAACGGTGGAGCGTTGGAACGGTGGAACGGTGGAACGGTGGAACGGTGGAACGGTGGAACGGTGCAGCGTTGCAGCGTTGAAGCGTTGAAGCGTTGAAGCGTTGAAGCATTGAAGCGTTGAAGCGGTGAAGCGGTGAAGCGGTGGAACGGTGGAACGGTGGAACGGTGGAACGGTGGAACGGTGGAACGGTGGA
>CAYFVX010000725.1:0-3117 GCA_964346425.1 uncultured Chloroflexaceae bacterium
GAGCGGGCAGGCTGCCCGCGCTCCCAGGAATGCACATGCTTACTTGAAAGGTATTGGGGTCTGGGGTCGGGGGGCTGGGGATCGGGATTTAGGCTCGCATGTGGAGTTTTTTTGTCAACCGCTTTGCAAAGCACGGTAGCACCACTTTGTAGCCGCTGTATCTCCCTCCAGGTGATGCATCCACCGCGCGGCAGCCGGGCGGGTTTTGCCGCGAAAAAGACGGACAGATGGGCATATCCCGCGGTTACAAACCGCGGCTACGATTCACGAGGAGGTTCTTGCAATCGAAAAATCTCTACCCATGTGCGGGGAACATACGGAGAATAAAATTCGTTATACTATGATGTGTTTTTGATTTGCAGGTTCCAGTTTGCTGATTTTTACGTTCCAACGTTCCAACGTTCCAACGTTTCAATGTTCCAACGCTTTATAAGGAGGAGATATTTTGGAAGAACAGGAAATCGATCTTCGACCGTTTATTTTGCCGCTGGTGGCCCGCTGGAAGCTTATTGCGCTGGGGACGCTGCTGTTTATGTTGCTGCTGATGAGCCGGGTGGCACTCTTCCCGCAGCCTTTCAATGCGACGGCGGATACGCTGGTCAAGCCACGACAGTCGCAGCCGACGTTTGACCCACGCTTTCCGAATGAGACAGCGGATACGGCCAGTGCCGCTGCTTCTTCGCAAAACCGCGAGAAGGCTTTGACTGCGCTGGCGCAGAGTGCGTTGCTGGAGGACCGCGTTATTCCTGAGTTGCCGCCGGAGTTGCTGGGAGAAGATAATGAGGCCGGTAGTCTGGCAAATCGGTTTCGCGTGAATGTCGAGGGGGAACTTATCCGTATTTCGGCAGCGCATCGGGAGGAAAATGGAGCGCGGTTGCTGGCAGATAGCTGGGCACGCGCCTATGTCAATCTGGTGAATGAAATCTATAGCGGGGTGGTGGTCGATCAGGTGGAGCAGGAGTTGCAAGAGGCGCAGCAACGATATGAACAGGCGCAGCAGGAGCTGGAAGATTTTATCCTGTCGAATGACCTGACGGCCTTGAACCGCCAGATCGAGATATTGCAAACGCTGCTGTCGCACTCGCGCAGTTCGACAATGGAACAGTTTAGCGAATATCTGGGGCGTGCCCGTGCTAAAGAAGATTTTCTGCTGGATGCGCAGGATCTGCGGCGGCAGATTCAGGCCGACCAGTCGGGCAACCTGGGCAATATTATGGCGGCACTGCGCATGCGGGCGCGGTTTGGCGAGGGTGGCTCGCTGCCGGTGCAGTTGCAGCTCGATTCGCTGGAGCCGCTGGAAGAAGACCGTATCAGTGTGGCAGATATAGACACGATGATGGAGATTGCCGAGCAGGAGAAAGAAGAACTGGTGCAGACGCACCATCAACTGGCGCGTGATGCAACGACGGGCGATGTGGAGACGATTGCGCTGCCGCTGGAACTACGCGACCAGTATGAGCAAGACCTGCGCGAACTGAATATGCAGGTAGCGCAAAAGAATGCCCGGCAAAATCTGCTCACACAGAACCGCGATATTGCACTGGACACGCTCAATACGTTGAAGCGCAAGTTGGATGAGCAGCGGGTGTCGCAGGGGTTCACGGAGAACCAGCTTGTGTTCATCGGGACGACGGTCAGGCCACCGAATGTGACGCGCGAGGTGGTGAAGAATGCGGCGATTGGTTTTGCACTGGGGCTGTTCTTGAGTATTGCGGGGGTTATTACGCTGGATGTTATCCGCCCACGGGTTGCTGCGCTCCAGCAGGAGGCAAAGACGCTGTATGCGGATGAGCAAAGCAAGGCGTAAGTATGCGCCGGGTAAGCGTGGTTATTCCTGCATATAATGCGGCTGCGTGGATCGGGGAAGCTCTGCAAAGTGTGCTCGCGCAGCAGGGAGCAGAGATCGAGATCATCGTAGTAGATGATGGCTCGCAGGATGAGACGGCGGCTATCGCGGCCACCTACCCTGGCGTCACTTGCATCCGCCAGCCGAACGCAGGGCAGGCAACGGCTCGTAATGCAGGTATCCGTGCGGCGCGGGGCGAGTTTATCGCTTTTCTGGATGCGGATGATGTGTGGTTGCCGGGCAAGTTGCAGGCGCAGCTCGATTTGCTGCAATCACGCGGGCTGGCATGGGCCTACAGCGATTCGCTGTTTTTTGATGCGCGGGACGGGCGGGATATGCGCACATTTGGTGAGTTTGCGCGGCAGCAGGAGGGCGATATTCTGGTGCCGCTTTTTATCGGCAATTTCATCGGTACGCCGAATGTAATTGCGCACCACCGGGTGTTTGCGCAGGTGGGGTTGTTTGATGAATCGCCGTTGCTACGCCTGGCTGAGGATTGGGATATGTGGCTCCGTATAGCGACCCACTATCCTGTAGGTTTGGTACGTCGTCCGCTGACACGCATCCGTTTCCACAGCGGGAGCAATACCGGTCGGGGGAAGGTGGAATATTCGTTTGTCAGTCAGTTGGCGGTGATCGAGCGGGCAGTGGCGCGGTCGCCGCAGTTGCTGGCGTACAAGGGGCAGGCGGTGGCGCGGGTGTGTTTTCGCTCAGCGTTGTGGCTGCTGGCGCAGAGGCAGATAGCGGTGGCGGCTCGGATGCTGTTGCGGGCGGTGCAGCAGTCGCCGCGCGAGGTGGCAACACAGGTAGGCTGGCTGGTTTGCCCGACAGGGCGTTGCCGCTTGCAGGATGCGCGGCGATTGTGGAGGTGGCTAGGCTATCTACGCAGCCGGTAGCAATGGGGAGTGTGTGGAAACGCAGAGACGATGAGGCGCAGAGATGCAGAGGGCGGGAAGTGGAGAGAACAGTGGATAGGTAGGAACCCTTTCGTTACCGGATGACTTTGTGTTTCTGTGTCTCTGTGGTGAACTATCATACATAATTTCCCGAATCTGATATTGTCCCACCTGAAATCGCTCATCCGCCTGATACGACAAAAGCAGGCGGGCATGGTCGGCAATCTGCTGTGGGTGGGGCTGGCGGGTGGTTTTTCCTGGTTGCTCAATTCGGCGGTGATGATCTATGCAGCACGGGCGGTTGGGCGTGATGCGCTGGGTTTGCTTACGTTTGGCCTCTCGGTGACGTCCTACGCAACGATTCTGGTCAATGGT
>CAYFVX010000726.1:0-3108 GCA_964346425.1 uncultured Chloroflexaceae bacterium
TCAACGGGGTTGACCCAGGGGTTGCGAGGGGACTGTGTCCCCTCGCAACCCCACGATACAATGCCGTCCACGATGTTTCGTGGTGCTACCCCGCAAAAAAACCAAAACAAAAAGGGGTTTGGGGCTGTGCCCCAATGGGAAATAAGCGTTAGCTTCATGCGTATGGATAGGGATTTTGACTGGCCCCGATAATGATGGGAGCGACGATACGTAGGGGTTTGGCACCGCCAAACCCCTACGTATGGGGCAGATAGACACTATGACAACACAAAAACATCCATCCCTCTGGGTCATTATGATAAGCTGGAATAACCGCAATGATGTCTTGCAATGCCTCGCCGCCCTTGCACAACAAACCTACCCCAACCTGCATCTGGTGCTGGTAGACAATGGCTCGCAGGATGGGACAGCAACAACAGTACGCCAGCAGTTTCCCACCGTGCATCTCTGCAAACTCAAACGCAACTATGGCTATGCACGAGCTTCCAATGTTGCCCTGCGCTATGTGCTGCAACATGAAGCGAAGTATGTGCTCTTCTTCAATGTGGACACCTACTTTGCCCCGGATTTGCTCGAACAACTTGTCAGTTGGATGGAAACCCATCCACAGCACGGTATCATCAGTCCCAAAATTTATCTGCGCCACAAACCCGATTACCTGTGGGCGGTTGGCGGCAAAGTAACCCCCACTAGATTGCATGTGTATGGCTATGGCGAACCTGACCAGGGACAATATGACACCAGTCCGCTTGATTTTGTTATGGGATGTGCTATGCTGATACGGGGAGAAATATTGCGCAACACCGGCTTGATGGATGGACGTTTCTTTGTCTTCTATGAAGAAATAGACCTGTGTTTGCGAGCCAGGCAGAACGGCTGGCACATAGGCTTCCTGCCACAGATACAGATGTATCACGAGTCAGAAACGAGTACCAGCGGGCGGGCCTACATCCGCCATTTCTATATGGCACGCAGTCGGTTTCTCTTTTTCTGGAAACATCGCTTTGTATTCAATCTGGCATTTTTGCTCGCCTATGAACTGGGCCACACCGCAAGCATTGTCATACGCCACCTTTTGCGCGGAGACCGAGCCTCCGCCCGGTCATATCTGCATGGTGCGTTGATTGGTCTCAGCCAGCACAAAACACTCATGAATGTTCCATATGAAGCCGTCGTGGAAAAATGAGCAAAAACCAGACACAACCGCAAACAACACTCCCTTTCACCGGTGAACGAGTGCTCCCCGAAACCGGAACAGATGTGGTGCAAAACGACTTGCTGGGGTTCCATCAATTCTTCTACCAGCATATTGCCCAGTCCTGTCTGCAACAACACGTGCTGGATATTGGCTGTGGCAGTGGGCATGGGTTGCATACCCTGGCGCAACAAACAGGGGGGCACGTCACAGGTATGGATATTTCCTGGCCGGCTGTGTCGTTTGCGGCTGGCTACTATCCCGACCTTGCACAGCATGTGCTGGTCAGTGATGCCCTGCATCTCGCCGTAGAAGCACAACGTTTTGACATCATCTGCGCTATCGAAGTGATTGAGCACGTAGCCCCGGCCGAAACGTTTTTGCGCGAAATCAAGCGGGTTTTGCAACCAGGAGGACGCTGTTTTCTTACAACTCCCAACCGACTGGTTCACTCGCCCGGACGGGAGAAGCCGATGAACCCGTTTCACCTGATTGAATACAGCTTTGAAGAACTGGATACCTTGCTCAAACAGACATTTGACGTCGTCGAGATATACAGTATTATGCTCATGCAACGGGTGTTTCAGGTGCGATACATGCCGCCAGCCTTGCTCGATTTCCGCTTACCCTTTCCGCTGGCGCACATTGAACGGTTTCTGTACTGGCATATGCCCCCCTGGAACCGGCGTTTTTTACAACCGACAGACCTGGCGATCCAACCAGCCCCAGTTCCAGGATGCTGGGGATTTTTCGCCATCTGTTCATAAAGGCAATCAAAACAGGAAGAAACAGAACTTTGGAAGGTTCGGCACAGATCTCAAACGTCCATCGGCTACTCAAATTCCCACCTCCCTGGATCAAAAAGGGCATGGCCCTGCTTGCTCGCCTGGGGAGCCTGCTGGTTTTGAGCTGGATGGTCTACGTCACCTACCAGCAGCGGCATCTTTTGCTGGAGGCATTACAATTTCAACCCTGGTATTTGCTGCCGGTGATGTTTTTCTATATCCCTGGTTTTTTTGTGGCCGTCGTAAGCTGGCGCACGTTACTGGACATGTATGGCGAACACTATAGCTTTCTGGAAGACTACACCATCTATGCCAGCATGTCTGTCTATCGCAACCTGCCTCTTCCTTATGTATTTCTGGCTTCGGTGCTCTATACCTATCAACAGAAAGGCACCAGTTACAAAGCGACCGGCCTGGTTTTTCTTTCCACCAGCATCCTGCATATTGTCGCCGGTATCATTATCTTTTCCCTGCTCTCGCTCTTTGTGTTACCCGTGCAGGGACATCTCGTTATCTCCGTTGGTATCTTTGTCAGCGTTCTGGCAGCCTTTGTGCTGCATCCCAACATTTTCACCCGGCTGATTTCCCTGGCAAATGCACAGAAAGAAGTCGACCATGTACCGCATATTACCTGGAAAAAGATTTCTTTTTTGCTCATGCTGAATATCATCGCCATCCTTAGTGCAGGAACCATGACGTTTTTTGCGGCCAGTGCGATTCTTGACATGCCGCTGATAATCTTGCCCGTGTGTGTTGCAGCATTGAGTCTGGCGATCAGCGTGGTGAGCTTCATCTTCTGGCTTCCATCAGACTTTGGTCTTTTTCAGCTTATCATGGTACTCATAGCGCAACCCTATCTGCCAGTATCCTATGTTCTGGCACTACTGGCAATGATGCGCTTGAGTAATATTGTGCTTGATACGCTTAATCTTTGTGTAGCTTTGCTTATTCGCTATGTTCAAACAAGCAAAAGGAGTGGAGAATGAAACACGTAACTCGATACATAGTCATTGCTATGTTCATGGCTCTCTTGGCGGGGCAGGGGCAGCACCACCTTGTCCCCGTACCCCAGGCACCGGCGAACCCGCCCGCCGAACCCGCCGAGGCAACACCATCTGAAACGACACC
>CAYFVX010000727.1:0-3099 GCA_964346425.1 uncultured Chloroflexaceae bacterium
CATGATTGACGCCTCACACGAGTCGTTTAAGGATAACATCGCGATTACCAAACGGGTGGTTGAGCGTGCCCATGCCAAAGGTCTTTCCGTCGAAGCTGAGCTGGGTATGCTCGGTGGCGTCGAGGAAGATATCAAGGTAGACGAGAAACACGCGATGTTGACCGACCCGGATGAAGCCAAAGAATTTGTGGAACGCAGCGGTTGTGATAGTCTGGCCGTTGCTATTGGAACCAGCCACGGTGCCTACAAGTTCAAAACGCAGCAATCCCTCCACTTTGATCGCATTGAAGAAATCCAGAACCGTCTGCCTCGCTTCCCGCTGGTGATGCACGGTTCTAGCTCTGTTCCCCAGGAAGAAGTCCTACGCATCAATGAATCCGGTGGTTCATTGAAAGATGCCCGCGGCGTGGATGATAATGAGTTTGCCCGTGCAGCCAAGCTGGGCGTTACCAAAGTCAATATTGATACTGATGGTCGTCTGGTCTGGACGCGCGTTCACCGCGAACACTTCCGTGATCATCCAGAGAACTTTGACTTCCGCAAGCCCGGAACTGTTTTTGTGAGTGAATACGCAAAATTCATTGTCCACAAATCAGAAAAACTTGGCTCCAAAGGGACACTGAGCGAAGTTCGTGCTGCGTTGGGCAAGTAAGAATTCCCTCTGGGATGCGTAGGGCGTCATGCGTGTTTGTTTTTTTGCGTGTTGACGACGCATGCGCATTCCATGTTCTTTTCTTTCGTTGCAAAAGCTGTGAAGGTTTTGATTTTTTTGGAGAAGAGTATGGCAGAACAACCGGATCGTAACCTGGCACTTGAATTGGCACGTGTGACAGAAGCTGCTGCACTGGCTGCTGGCCGCTGGATGGGCCGCGGCAACAAAGAAGCTGGCGATAATGCAGCAGTCGAAGCTATGCGGCTGATTCTGGGAACCGTAGATATGGATGGTATGGTAGTCATCGGAGAAGGAGAGAAAGATGATGCTCCGATGCTCTACAATGGCGAGAAAATCGGCAATGGTCTTCCGCCAGCCGTGGATATTGCGGCTGATCCGTTGGAAGGAACTCGTTTGCTGGCAATGGGCCGCCCCAATGCTATTTCTGTCGTTGCTTTGGCAGAACAAGGGGCACTCTGGAGCCCGGGGCCTGGTTTTTATATGGATAAGATCGTTGTCGGCCCGGCGGCGCGAGGGGCTATAGATGTTACCGCATCTCCTGAAGCCAATTTGAAAAGTGTCGCAAAAGCATTGGGCAAAGAGGTCAAAGACCTCACGCTGGTTTCATTGGACCGTCCGCGCAATTCTCACATCATTGACGCGGCGCGTGAGTTGGGCGTCCGTATTCGCTTGATTACGGATGGTGATGTGTCGGGTGCGTTGATGGCGGCTATGCCAGATACGACCGTAGACATATTGATGGGTATTGGTGGAACTCCGGAAGGAGTTATTACTGCCTGTGCGCTGAAATGTACGGGTGGTGAAATTCAAGGAAAACTGGCTCCGCAAAGTGAAGAGGAACGCCAGCAAATTCTGGCTGCTGGCCTGGAGATCGATCGCGTCGTAACTACTGAAGATCTGGCAGGTGGCGAAAATATCTTCTTTTCTGCTACTGGTGTGACGGATGGTGAGTTGCTGCATGGGGTCAATTATTTGCCCTATGGTGCTACTACGTCTTCGCTGGTGATGCGGGCCAAGTCGGGAACTATTCGTCGCATTGAGGCCACTCATCGGTGGGACAAGTTGATGCAAATTAGTCAGATTGACTACTAAGGGTCGGAGTTACTTACGAGTATGTTGAACAAATATACTTACTACCTTTGCAAATTTCTGAATATCAACCGCCAAGAACGCCAGGAACGCCAAGAGACGCCATTTTTTTCAAGGAAAGTTCTCACGTTTTTGTTCTTCTTCAGGTTGACAGAACAAGAAAAAGTGCAAGGATAGTGATACTGAAACTTACGAAGGAGGAGATTGTCAATGGGAAATGGAGTAAAGCGCACGGTCGCAGGTGTTTCTGAGTATGCCAAAATGGGTTATTATGTCCCGGACTATGAGCCTGCAGATACCGATATTCTGGCTGTTTTTCGTGTTATTCCCCAGGATGGGGTAGACCCTGTTGAAGCAGGGGCTGCCGTTGCCGGTGAATCATCCACCGCCACCTGGACCGTTGTCTGGACCGACCTGCTGACTGCCTATGAGCAGTATCAGGCCAAGTGTTACAAGGTGGTGCAGATACCGGGTACCGATCAGTATCTTGCCTACATCGCCTACAAACTGGACCTGTTCGAGGAAGGCTCGATTGCCAACATGACCTCGTCCATTATTGGTAATGTGTTTGGCTTCAAAGCTCTCAAGTCACTGCGTCTGGAAGACCTGCGCATTCCGCTGCACTATACCCAGACGTTCCAGGGACCACCGCACGGTATCGTCATGGAGCGCGAGTATCTGAACAAGTATGGGCGCCCGCTGCTCGGTGCGACGGTCAAGCCCAAACTGGGCCTCTCCGCCCGCAACTATGGTCGCGTGGTCTACGAAGCCCTCAAAGGTGGTCTCGACTTCACCAAAGACGACGAGAACATCAACAGCCAGCCCTTCATGCGCTGGCGTGACCGCTGGCTCTTCTGTATGGAAGCCGTCAACCGTGCCCAGGAAGACACCGGCGAAATCAAAGGGCACTACCTGAACGTGACTGCGGCCACGATGGAAGAGATGTATGAACGTGCTGAGTTTGCCAAAGAGCTGGGCAGTGTCATCATCATGATCGACCTGACGGTGGGCTACACCGCCATGCAATCTATGGCCTATTGGGCCCGCAAGAATGGAGTTATCTTGCACCTGCACCGCGCCGGTCACTCCACCTACACCCGCCAGAAGACGCACGGTGTCAACTTCCGTGTGATTTCCAAGTGGGTGCGTATGCTGGGCGTAGACCACGTGCATGCTGGCACGGTCGTTGGGAAATTGGAAGGCGATCCGAGTGCCGTCAAAGGCTACTACGAAACTCTGCGTTGCCAGCAGTCGGAACCTCGCCCGGAGTTGGGCCTGTATTTCGAGCAGGACTGGGGTGCTATGCCGGGTGTGATGCCGGTGGCATCGGGTGGTAT
>CAYFVX010000728.1:0-3087 GCA_964346425.1 uncultured Chloroflexaceae bacterium
AGGCACGGGTTATTTTGCAGAGTATCGGGGGGCAGGATATTTATATAGACTATCAGACGCGCGAGCGGATTCCAGAGGCGTTTGACCAGTATATTCCCAATACGGTCATCAGTACGCTACCGCGGGCTGGCAACTGGATATTGCCTGGTTCGTCAGTTATTCTAGGGGTACGTGCGCCGGATAATTACGATGGCTCAACGCTGGTAACCCCTGGCGCGGAGTCGGAAGCTTCTCCCCAGCAACCGTTCAGCGAACCAGCCGCTGCAACGACAACGCCCGGTTTCTCGCCCACACCTGCGCAAACACAGCCAGATATGGAACCAGTGCCGGCCGGTACGACGGTCAATGAACAAGCCCCACCTGCTTCACCAACTCCTGAAGCGGGCAACCAGCCGGATGTGAGCCAGCCGCAGGCAGAGCCAGCGCAACAACCAACGCAACCAGCAGAGCAACCATCGCCAGAGCCAGTTATCCCTGCGCTCCCGACTGAAGAGGGGACAACACCGGCCCCATTGCCATAGGCGCACATGTCAGGTGGAGACTTTTTTGTGAACCGCTTTACAAAGCGGGGAAGAGCCAGTCTGTAGCTTATGGTTTGTAGCTACAGGAGCCACGCTTGAGTGATGGTCCTCTCAGATAGGGAGTGTGGGTTGTAGCTACAGAAGAAACAGTACAGATGAGCAGATTCTACGATGTCGGGACTAGTTTTTGCCTGCAAAAAATCTCTATCCAGGTGAGGACTATGCGAGGACTACACCAGCACCGTTACCATTGTGCAAAAACGATTCGTGATGAGGTTTTTGCAATCAGAAAATCTTTACCCATGTGAGATTGCCATAGTTTGTATCAGGCTTTTTGGCGCAGAGTAGCCAGAAGCTCGATACAAAGTTTTGCCATGTCCCATAAGAAGAGAAGAAAATGAACCATGAGATATGCGCAATACTAACTTTTTTTAAACTTTTGTTTTTTCGATAGAAAAATTTGATATTTCACTTGAAAAATCTATCATTGTTTGCTAGAATAGCTAATAGAGCCTGTTCAGAAAAATTATTATCCGTTTAATTGTGCATTTCCATTGATCAAGCAGGAGGGTCCCATTCCAGCAAGAAATGTGCAGTTTGGCTTTCCTTCCTGAAGCAGGGAAAAGACTTCTGCTTTGTTCCAGCACATATGCTCTGGCATAAGGGAGAATACTGCAGAGAGAGTGTGTGGCAACACTCCTTTGTACTATCAGTACTAGCATACCAGAGCCTATTGTCCTATTCACACTCAAACACGAATGTGTTATAGTACAAGAGAAACATCGCCCATCATCGGGGAATTCCCCTATTGCAATGCCCACCAGAATCCTGACTGAGTGGACTGGCAGGCTCATCAGTGTAACCCATGCTTCAGCAACAGATATCCTGCTCAATATACCCTGTTGAGGGTATGAGACAGATCAGGCGATAGGTTTCAAGAACTATAGTAAGGTAGAGAATATGGAAGCAACTATGGCAGGAAAACAGTCTTTGAAATACCGCGACTTCTGGCAAATGCTCGGAGGTGAACGGTTTTATACACTTGCCCGCTGGGTTCTTTTGATATTGGTCTTTGCAATCAGTCTTCCAACCCTGAAAAGCCCCCTCTGGCCGCCCACAATGAGCAGTGAGCCATTAGTATTTGTCCTCTGGGCATATGCGGTGTTTGCACTTGTCATGAGCATCTTTCTCTTTATCCCTCCTTTGCTCCCCGCGCTCAAACAGGCATATATCGGCGACATTCTTTTTATCGCGTTGTTTGCCATGCTGAATGGCAACCATGCGGTTCTTTTTTTGCCCTTTTATTTTTTACCCCTCATTACCGCTTCTATTCGCTTGAAACCACTGATCAGCCTGGGCATAGGATTTGTGACGGCACTTTTTTATATCGGAGCTGTTCTGGTTGGAAGCGAAGCAGGTGCCGCAGCTTTAGACCTCCCTCTGGCATTGCAATCTTTTACTATTTTGTTTATCCCCTGGTTGACAAGTAGCCTGGTTGAGCAATGGAGTGCCAATAACCGCCGCAGCATTGGTGAGGCAGAGAATAGACGTATCCAGGCAGAAAATCGTATCCAGGAATATCGTGAACGGATGCAAGCCTACGCAAATGTGGCTGCGATGCTTTCCAGCACGCTTGACCCCAAACAAGTGCTGAACACCACTCTGCAAGAAATCCGCAAACTTGCGCCGTATACGAGTGCCGTGGTGATGTTTTCCACCGGCCGCCCAAAAGAGTTGAAAGTCGAGGTGATTGAACCGTCAAGCCCGGGTGATCTGGGCAAGACGATTACGATTGGCGAAGGAAGTGTTGCAGGGATGCTTCGTCCTTCTTCCATCCCGCGTATTATTGAGGATGTGAGCCAGGAACCAGAGCTTGAGCCTATCTCCAGTGTGCGTTCCTGTCAGTCCGCCTGTCTTGTGCCATTGCGTATGAAGGTGACAACATTCGGGTTGTTGATCATTGCCAGCGACCAGCCGCGAGCATTTCATCAGGAACATCTGGATATGATCAATGGTATCGCAAATTATCTGATTGTCGCCTTGCACAGTTCGCAGATGGCTGTTGACCTGCGCCAACTGCAAGGCAAACTGCGCACCAAAGAAAAAGAAATCCGCGACCGCATGGCAAGTAAACTGCATGATGGCCCCACGCAGAAGGTGGCCCAGATTATGATGCAGGCGGATTTTATCAAGCAGGCGATGAAAAAAGACCCGTCTATGGTGCCGCAGGAACTGGACAAATTTGCGAACCTGGCAAAGGCAGCAAACGCTGAGATGCGTATGACGCTCTTTGAGCTGCGCCCCCTGACGCTGGAGTCTGATGGGTTGCGTGCGGCGTTGAATGAATATGTAGACAAGCTCAAACTACGGAGTGGGGACACGCAGATAGTGATCCGCTCGAAAGGTGCCGTAGATTCTGTTTTGTCGAAAGAATCCGAAGGGGTTATTTTTGACATTATTCAAGAATCCGTCAATAATGCGCTCAAGCATGCGCAGGCAAAGAATATCTGGATAATGCTTGAACGCAAAAAAGATGTGTATACGGCCAGTATCAAAGATGATGGGA
>CAYFVX010000729.1:0-3082 GCA_964346425.1 uncultured Chloroflexaceae bacterium
GTTTGGCACCGCCAAACCCCTACCTTTATTACCCAACCCCCACCTTTACCAACAGAGTCCCAGAATGGGGAGCGTGCGGGAACCAGGTTCCCGCACGCTCCCGCATGGTACCCCCGCCCGAATTTGAGTGTGACTGGCACGATAGAGCGCATTGCATCTAACTCATCGCTCATCGCTCATCACTCGTCACTCGTCACTGGTATCACTTACCCATCAATCGTCACACTATACGCGCGATCGATGTCGGTCTCGGCCAGGATCTTCTGCAGGACATCTTCTGGGACGGCCTCGTCTATCTTCAGCACCATCATCGCGCCCTCACGCGGGGCCTGCCGCCCGACGTACATCGCCGAGATGTTGATGTCCGCTACGCCGAGCATCGTGCCCACGTGCCCGATGAGACCCGGCCGGTCGAGATGGTAGGTGAAGAGCAGCGTGTCTTCGGGTACAAAGTCTACCCAGAATCCGTCTGCCTGCACAATATGCGGCTCATCACGCAGGACGGTGCCGCTGAAAGTGTGCGAGGAATCTGCCGTATTCACGCGGACGTTTAGCAGACTGGCATAGTTTTCAATCTCTGCACTGGTGCGTTCGCTGATGCGTAGCCCGCGGTCTCGTGCAATCAGCGGTGCGTTGATCGGCGTGACGCGATGTTCGCTGGTGGTGGTCAGCAACCCTTGCAGCAGTGCCAGCCGCACGGGGAGCGTATCAACACCGGCCAGTTCGCCACAATATTCCACTTCATAATCGCGGATTGGTCCCTTGATCAGTTGCATAATAATCGTACCCAGCTTGCGTGCCAGGCCGATATAGGGTTGCAACACGCCCCATTCTTCCGGCGCAATGAAGGGCGCATTGACCGCGTAGCGTGGCGTGCCGCCAGCCAGCGCGACCAGCACGCCCTCGGCAACGTCTGTACCAACGAGGACCTGCGCTTCGCTGGTTGACGCGCCCAGGTGCGGCGTGGTGATAATCTTGGGATGCATGGGTAGTTTACTATCTTCGGGTGGAGGTTCCTGGTTGTAGACGTCCAGCGCGGCTCCCGCCAGTTGGCCCGAGTCGATGGCGGCAATCAAGTCGTCCTCATTCACAATCCCGCCACGGCTGGCGTTGATGATGCATGCGCCGGTTTTCATGCGGGCAATCGAGTCTTTGTTCAGCAGATTGCGTGTGCTACCGGTTTTCGGCACGTGGATAGAAACAATATCGCTGCGTTCCAGCAGTTCATCGAGCGTGACGCTTTCGACACCAAGCTGATTGGCACGGTCGGAGGAGACCACTGGATCATAGGCGATAATGTCCATCTGAAACCCACGCGCTCGCCGTGCAACTTCGGAGCCGATGCGCCCTAGTCCAACGAGGCCAAGCGTTTTGCCGCGCACTTCCCAGCCCATATATTTGCTGCGCTCCCATTTGCCTTCGCGTAGCGAGATGTAGGCTTCTGGGATGTGGCGAACCATTGCCAGCATCAGCCCGATAGTGAGTTCTGCCACGGCGACGCTGTTGGACGCCGGTGCATTGACGACGGTGATACCGCGGCGCGTGGCGGCATCCACATCAATATTATCCACGCCAGAGCCAGCTCGCCCAACGACGCGTAGCCGTTGGCTTGCTTCAATGACGTCGGCGGTTACTTTGGTTGCACTGCGCACCACCAGGGCGTCATAATCGGCCAGTACTTTTGGCAGGTCTTCTTTTGATACATCAAGTTTGACATCTACTTCCACATCTTGCCCGGCGCGGAGGGCTTCCAGCCCCTCCGGGGAAATTTTTTCGGTTACGAGGATTCGATCCATACTGGTGTTTCTCCTTTGCTACTAGTGCGTCTTGCATTGCAGGCTGCTTCCTGCGAAACTCGCGCATGGGAGCTTCGGCAGTGTCAGGGATAGCGGTTCGTTGCACAATGACAGGAGGGAAAAAACGACGTTGTTTCGTGGGTTGTCGGGTGAAGGGAAAAGTCTCCACTCGTTTGTCTTCCTTACGTTACGTTGTCGTCCGCTGGTTGCCCGGGTTGGTCGGCGATGGTGACACTCCTATGCCGTGCGACCGTGCTGGTCGGGCGATAGGGTGTGCCACTCTGCACAAGCTTTCTCCAGGCGACCCATGATGCGCAAACAGGCTTTTGTATCCATTTTTTGCACCAGGACACAGCCCTGCAACGTGTAACACGTGTGTGCTACTTGCACAAAAATTTCTTGCTCATCTCTTTCCTGAGCCAGGATAAAGCATACATGAAGAGCGCAAGACTGTCAATTCGGGTATAGCTTGTACCTGTTCAGCAGTCGGGATAGGTGCCTCACGCAAAGGTGCAAAGACGCAAAGTGTAGGGGTTTGCCGCCGGCAAACCCCTACGCAATTCACGTGAATGTGAACAGTTACGTGGATGTTTTGGGGTGTGTTGGTTTTTCGACTTCGTCGAAAAACCAACACACCCCATTCCAGAGCCGTGGCACGCGGTTGCATGCGTTTTTTGCCGTGTGCAGGCAGCACAGACCACGGGTGAACCCCGCTGACCCCCTGACCCCTGACCGCTGACGTATCAATGGGCTGTCTCTTTGGAGAAGACCTGCAGCACGATAACGCCCACGACAATCAGCACAATGCCGATAATCCGCGCGGCATCTAGCCGCTCGTTCCATATCCAGACACCGATAGCCACCGTGCCGGCCGTCCCCAGCCCCGCCCAGATGGCGTACACGGTACCAATGGGGATAAATTTCATTGTCACCGCCATCCAGTAGAATGACAGTGCATAGCCGACGACGACCATAATAATCGGGCCTGCTCGGGTAAAGCCTTCGGATGCACGCATACCAGCCGTGCCAAATATTTCGCTCAATATGGCTAATAAGAGATAGACGTACGGATTCATATTCGTTGTTGCTCCTTATCTTATTTGTCTTGATATTTCTGGGCGTATGTGGGAGCTTCGTTCCTACATACGCCTGATTAGGGAGGCTAAAGCTCATTCCCTGGCTGTTTTGCCGTCAATCCTTTTAGTGGGTGTCAGTGCTCTCTGGTGGGTTGGCACGCCCCTGCGTGCATGTTTTGCCCGTTTGCAAGCGGAGCTTGCAGCGGGGTG
>CAYFVX010000730.1:0-3079 GCA_964346425.1 uncultured Chloroflexaceae bacterium
TGCGGCTTTGCGCCTTTGCGAGAGGCCCTGCCCGGACTTTACCAACAGAGTCTTGGAGCCGCGGTCGCCACGATTCATGTCATGTTCCTCTCCGACAAGGAATGTGGCTTGCAGACGCGGAAGAAACGTCACATGTGGGCAGATTCCGCGGTTCAAAACCGCGGCTACGATTCCCAACGGGGTTTTTACCATCGGAAAATCTCTCCCCATGTGAGGGTGCCCTCCCTGAGGGATATAAACCTCAGACATTAAAGAACAGAAAGGATAAGCAACGAACGATGGTCGAAGAATTTGAATCCTTACAACAATTCACTACCAGACCAATTCCTGTTTTCCTGGTACTGATTTTGCTTGTCGGGCTTCTGGTCGAGTTTTTGGTTGTACGCAGGTTACAACGATGGATGGAGCAAAAAAATAAGCGTTTCTGGACAGCTTTTTTCTATGCGCTCCGCTGGCAGGCATTGTTCTTTTCGATTGTTATGGTCTTAACGGCAAGTATTATGCTGTATGTTGAGCCAAAGTATCCTGATATTGGCAAACCTTTGCTGACTGTGCTTGGGGTGCTGGTGACGTTGGATATTACGTTTGTTATCTTCACCCGGTTGTTGAATGGGTGGACCACGCTCTATGTGAGCCGCCAGAATCTTCCATCGGTTTCTATTATCAAAAATACGATAACCGCGGTGATTGCGTTTATTGCGTTTTTGCTCACGATGTATGCGTTCGGCGTGCCGGTAACCCCCTGGTTGACGGTGGTGGCTGGCAGTAGTATCGGGCTGACGTTTGCGCTGAGAGACCCGCTGGCAAGCCTGTTTTCTGGTGTGGTGCTGGTCGCGTCCAACCGGGTCCATCCGGGCGACTATGTGCGGCTGAGTACCGGGGAAGAGGGGTATATCACCGATATCCAATGGCATACGACCACTGTCAGACAGCTCCAGAACAATCTGGTTGTCGTGCCAAATTCGACAATGGTCAATGCCACGATTATCAATTATGACCACCCGGAAAAGGAGTTGTCTATCCTGGTAGATTTGGGTGTCAGTTACGATAGCGATCTGCGGCATGTCGAGCGGGTCACGATAGAGGTGGCAGATGAGGTGATGCAGGAAATAGCAGGTGGGGTGAAGACGTCCAGTTCGTTTATCCGCTACAACACGTTTGCAGATTTCAGTATCAACTTCACGGTGATTATGCGGGGTGAGACGTTTGTGGACCAGTATTTGATCAAGCACGAGTTTGTGATGCGTTTGCACGAGCGATACAAGAAAGAAGGTATTGTCATCCCGTTCCCCATCCGAACGTTGGAAACCAATCCGCACCATCCGCTCGAAATAGCATATACGGCCGGATCCAATGGGCAGCAGTTGTTGGAAACGAAACCATCTGAAAGTTCAAGCGATTGAAAGGTGATACTACTAGATTCGGATAATCGGGCAGGAGCCACGAATACCACGAATACCACGAATATATCTCTCTAATGGGGAATATAAAGGATATGAGTGGGGCCATTTGGCAAGTCATCAAACGAATCTGGTAGGAGGAGTATTTCGTGAATTGCATGATGAACAGGAAAATCTCTATCATATGGCTCTTCTTACTCGTGCTGGCTGGCTGGTTGCCAGCCTGTGCAAAGCTACCAGGTGTTGCAATAGAGGAGAAGAGCAGTAGTCCGTCGACCTTAGATGCGTCTCCGCAGCCGGCGGTGATACAAGAAACGGTGAATGTACCTGAAACTACCGAAACCCCTGCGGTTGAAGAGGCCGAGCAGATTGTGTTTGCCTCTGACCGTGCCGGCGATTTTGATATTTATGTGATGAATAGCGATGGCTCTGGGCTGGCAAACCTCAGCGGTCATCCGGCCGAGGATACGGAGCCAGTGTGGTCACCAACGCGGCAGGAGATAGCGTTTGTTTCAGACCGCGAAGAACACGAGAGTATCTATCTGCTGAACATGAAAACGCTGGAAACGCGACCGCTCACAACTACCCTGCCTCAGGCAACATCGCCTACCTGGTCACCGAATGGTAACCGTCTTGCGTTTATTGCCAGAGAAGAGGATGCGTCTGAACTGGTGATTGCGGAAATTGATAGTAGCCGGGTGATTACGATGAAACAGACGTTGAAAGGGGAATCCCATCCTGCCTGGTCGCCAGATGGAAGCCAGATCGCGTTTGCAGCGATTGATGCAACTTCTGAGGAGAAGACGACGGACATTTTTGTGGTGCAGGCCGATGGTTCTGGAACGGTGGTTAATCTGACCAACCATGAAGCAAATGACGATTATCCCACATGGTCGCCAGATGGCAAGCGGATAGCCTTCCAGTCTGAACGGAGCGGCGATACCGATATCTATGTGATGCAAGCCGGCGGGGCAGCCCAGACGCGATTGACCGATTCGTCAGCGTTTGAAGGGATGCCTTCCTGGTCGATTAATGGCAAGCAGATTGTGTTCAGTTCAGAGCGGGATGGGGCGCAGAATATTTTTGTGATGAAGGATAATGGTTCGGAGCAAGCAAGCCTGGCTCCGCATATGGGAGATGACCGCTTTCCTGATTGGCAACCGCCGCCACCCAAACCGTTGGTTGACCAGATTGTGTTTGTGCGAGGGGAAGGAATGGATCGTGTGCCTTTTTTGATCAACACAAATGGGAGTGAGTTGACGAATCTGGCAGTGGATATGCCGGTGGTTGACATTACCACGCCGGTCTGGTCGCCGGATGGTCAGCAGATTGCGTTTGCGGGCCGCAACACGACGGATGAAGAGTATGCGCTGTTTACTATGCAGAGCGATGGTTCCGGGCTGAAAAAGTTGACGGACCATACCTATCGCGATATGCATCCGGCCTGGTCGCCGGATGGAGAACGTATCGGGTTTGAGTCGCGGCGTGAGGGCAACAATTGGGAACTGTATGTGATTGATGCAGATGGCAAGAATCTGTCACGCTTGACCAGTGACCCGGCACGAGATGGCAATATTGCATGGTCGCCGGATGGCACGCGGATTGCTTTTGTGTCGGACCGCGCTGAGGAGGATAATCTGGATATTTATGTGATGAATCTGGTGGAAGGTTCCGAGGCT
>CAYFVX010000731.1:0-3076 GCA_964346425.1 uncultured Chloroflexaceae bacterium
ATCTCCTGTCCGGACCTTTGCGGCTTTGCGCCTTTGCGCGAGGCCCTGCCCGGACTTTACCAACAGAGTCTTGTGGGGGAAGGGGGGCAGGCGTGGATAACGTCCGATTTCGGCACAAACAAACGCAATGCTGTACTTAGTATCTGGTTTCTGCCGGGGCATGGCGCAGAGCATCATAGCGTTCCTGTTCAGCGGTTGACAGTTTGCGCCGGTGGTTGATGACCAGGGCAATCAGACCAACGAGAATAAACAATAGGCTTACGACCTGGGCAGTACGCAACATCCCCATGTAGAGACTGTCGGTGCGTAGCCCTTCAATCCAAAATCGTCCGAGCGAATAATAAATGCAGTAGAAGAAAAAGAGATCTCCCTCACGCAACCAGCGTTTGATGGCAGGAGCGCGGGTGCCAAAAAAGTAATCCGCCAGCAACATCAATCCAACCCCCACAATATTCCAGGTTGATTCGTAGAGAAAGGTCGCGTGGAAAAGGGTATCGGGCGGGTAGCGTTGCAGGTCGTTGTAAGGCGGCAATCGCTGGGCCGGGTCAATACGGACTCCAAAGCCAATGGAGGAAGGAACCCCATAGGCTTCCTGGTTGAAGAAGTTGCCCCAGCGACCGATGCCCTGTCCCAGCAAGAAGCCAGGAACATGGATATCCAGCCATTCCCAGAAGGGTATCGCATTGCGCCAGGTATAGATCAGCACCGCAAGCAGCGCACCCAGGAAGGCCCCGTGAATAGCAAGCCCGCCGGTGGTGATGTTGATCATCATCCACACATCACCATTGAAGCGCGACCATTCAAATATGACGTAATAGATACGCGCACCTATCACGCCGAGGAGCATCCCAAGCATAAGCTGGTTCCAGCTATGGTCGGGGTGGTAGCCATGCTTTGCGGCTCGACGGGAGCAGAGCCACGCGCCTAGCATCGCGCCACCAACAATAAAAATGCCATACCAGCGCACGCTGAGCGGTACGGCATGGTTGCGCAACCAGGGATCGGCGGGCGATACCAGCCAGAGGATACCAGCGGTAAGTGCCAGACCAGCAATAAGCCCTCCCATTCGTACCAACCAGATCGTGCGGTTGGGGCTAGAACTGGATGATGCAGGCCGGCGGTGCAAAAATATCTCGCCTATAATCATCGCACCAGCCAGACCACCAACAACAAGCAGAAGAACAACCAGGGGGAGAGCTATATTGATAAGATACGGATCGTCGGGCGGATAAAGACCCATGTTTATGACCAGTCAAACTCCATTACTACTTCGCCTACTTTGATGCGGTCACCACTACGGAGTGGGTGTGGGACATTGGGAGGGATACGTTCCTCGTTGATCATGGTTCCATTGGTACTTCCCAGGTCTGTCAGCGTGTACACATCGTCGGAGAGATGGATAGTGGCATGGTTGCGGGAAGCAACGCCGCGGTCATGTTCGGCCAGGTCCAATTCAGGGTAATGATGGCGACGCGGGTCGCGGCGTCCAATGCGAAATGGGAGACGGTCTATTTTCATTTCCCATGCGCCATGTGTCGAGCGGACAAAGAGCCGTGCAACCGGTGGCATACCGATGGGCATACCACAGCCAGCGCAGAATTTTGCGCCCACTTTGTTGACGCGACCACAGTGAGTACAGGTACAGGAGCTATCATCCGGCTCAGTCGGTATACTCGCCACCGGCACCAGTGGCTGGGAAGAAGGTGGCGGTTGTTGCGGATGGGCTGCCCCATTGCCGCCACCCTGGGATTGGGCTGGCTCACTGGTCGTTGGGTCTACGTATGGTTTATCGAGACAGGCCATCAATGCCTGTTCCATCTCGGCGCAACTGGCATAGCGCCCTTCGCGTTTGAGCCACATGGCTTTGACAATCACTCGTTCTGTTTTGGCTTTCATCGTAGCCATGTGCTTACGGATGTTGCCAATCTGCACTTGCTGCAGGGGAACGGGGGGCATGCCAGTCGAGAGATGGTAGAGGGTGGCTCCCAACGCATACACATCGCTTCGGGCATCTGTTTGCTCTTTGCCATACTGTTCTGGCGGGGCATAGCCAGCCGATCCCATTGCGATGGTATCTTTTGCCTGGTTTTTCTTGCGGGTACGGGCAACGCCAAAGTCAATCAACTTGAGCACGCCAGCGGAGGAGACCATCACATTGGGGGGTTTGAGGTCGCGGTAGATAATTGGCGGGTTGCGTGTATGCAGATAGTGGAGCACACGACAGAGCTGAATACCATAGGAGATAATCTGATGCTCATCCAGCCGCATTTTGCCTTCATGCAGCAGGTCTTCGAGGGTATTGCCGTCTACATATTCCATCACCATGACGGGGCGTCCTTCATGGCGAAAAAAGTCCGTTACGACTGGAATATTGGGGTGGGTCAAAGATTTGAGCAGCCTGGCTTCTTGCTCAAAGAGTTTACGATTATCTTCATACTCTTCCTGAGAGATGGTGGAAGACGGGCGCATTTCTTTGAGTGCCCATATCGAGTTGTCGTTCGTCCGTCGGACGCGGTAGACAGCTCCCATGCCCCCACGACCTATCAGATTCAGGATTGTGTACTGATCGCTGTTACCACGCAGTACATCGTTTGAGCTAAGCAGCGATTCTGCCATATGTGTTCAGGATGACCTCTTGTAATTTTACCAGAGAGACCGTGGACAAGAGAACAGTTGTCTCTTGAAGTCTGCGAATGTACAGAAATCTGTTTCCCATTATACCACTGATAGGAGGCATATGATACACCTTCCCTGGTTCTTTCTGGTTCGGGTTTCTGGACTTTGGCGTGTGTGCCCGCGTCTGATGTGTCTATTATACCAGATTGGCCTGCCTTTTCGTGTTTTTGCCGTGTCATCCCAAATATGTTTGCATAGTGAGAGAAACCGCCAAGACGCCAAGAACGCCAAGATTCGGTCTGAGAAAAGGGGGGAATTTGTTCTCTCTGTGCATCCGTGTCGTCTCTGCGTTTAAAAGGTAATCAGGCGAACATGGGTATGATGCCGCCCGGCTTGCAGATTCATCAAAACTGGCTACCATAGGAAACGTTCACGTTTGCGAGGCGGAGTTGCTGCTAGA
>CAYFVX010000732.1:0-3075 GCA_964346425.1 uncultured Chloroflexaceae bacterium
GTCGAAAAACGCACACACCCCACCAGAATGGGGATTGCGAGGGAACTGTGTCCCCTCGTGCTCCTCAGTGTCAACCCCGTTGAGGATACTCCACGGTATTCTGTGGTGCTACCATCTGGAGAAGGTGAGAAACGCGAAAACTTCTTTTGCAAAAAACGATATCTTTTGGCGTTCCTGGCGGTTGAAGTTCGAAAATTTGCAAAGGTAAGGTAGTGAAAGAAGGCTGTTTGGGCCTTCAGGCTCACTATCTCCCTTTGAAGGGGGGGAGGGGAAGGAAGCATGAGCGCGGTGTATACAGAACCGTTACAACCGCACCCATGGGACTGCATCACCTAAAAAGGAGCACACCTCTTACTTCTTCGACTTGCCCTGGCTGACGACGGCTTGCATTGCCTTCTCCACCGCCTCCGTGTCGCCCAGGTAATAGTGCTGAAGCGGCTTGAGGTTTTCATCAAGCTCATACACCAGCGGCATACCTGTGGGAATGTTCAGCTTGACAATATCTTCTTCGGAGATGTTATCAAGATATTTGACCAGCGCACGCAAACTATTGCCGTGCGCAGCAATAAGCACCCGCTTGCCGGTTTTAATCGTCGGTGCAATTGTTTCTTCCCAGTAGGGAACAAACCGCTCAACCGTATCTTTCAAGCATTCGGTGGTCGGGATATCTTTTTCGTCCATGTCCTGATAGCGCGGATCATGACCGGGGTAGCGGGGGTCAGATTTGTTGAGCGCATCTGGTGGGGTATCATAGCTACGGCGCCAGACGAGCACCTGTTCCTCACCAAACTTTTCTGCCATTTCAGACTTGTTTAAGCCTTGCAATGCGCCATAATGCCGTTCGTTGAGCCGCCAGGAACGATGAACCGGTATCCACATCAAATCCATTTCATCCAATGTGAGCCACAGGGTGCGAATAGCTCGTTTCAAAACAGAGGTGAAGGCAATGTCAAACGTAAAGCCTTCTTCTTTCAACACTTTCCCCGCCTGGCGAGCCTCGGCAATACCCTGTTCTGAAAGGTCTACATCCGTCCAACCAGTGAATTTGTTTTCTTTATTCCAGACACTCTCACCATGTCTGAGGAGGACCACTTTCCACATCGTTTCTCACTCCCCTTCACTTTTTCAGCGTACCGTATAGGATGGTAGTATAAACGACAATAAGAGAATATTCAAGCAGATTGCAGGGCAGTATGAGCTGCCAGGGCTGCACCTATCATCCCCGCTTCATTGAGCAATTGCGCCGGGACAAACCTGGTTTTCAGATCGAGATACTGAAAATATTTCTCCGTTTTCTTGCTCACCCCACCCCCAATAATGATGAGATCGGGCCAGAGCAGATTTTCCATTGTTTGCAAGTAGACATGCAACCGTTCTGCCCATTCCTTCCAGGACAGGTCCTTTTTTTTGCGTACCCCATCTGAAGCCCATTTTTCAGCTTCCTTGCCACCGATTTCAATATGCCCCAGTTCAGTGTTGGGAACCAACCGACCATCTATGAACAGCGAAGTGCCAATGCCGGTACCGATAGTGGTAATCAAGACCAGCCCGCGCACGCCCTGCCCGGCCCCAAAGGTTATTTCCGCAACCCCCGCAGCGTCAGCATCGTTGACGAACCATACGGGACAACCGGTCGCTTCCGCAAGCATTTCCTGGCCGTGCTCACCCACCCATTCAGGCGCAATGTTTGATGCGGTATGCACGGTCCCATCTTTCACTACCGCAGGAAAGCCACATCCCACCGGACCATGCCAATCGAAATGGGCGATAACCTGGGCTGTTGTTTCAATCACGGCCTGCGGGGTTGCAGGCTGCGGAGTTGTCAACCGATATCGCTCAACCGTCAGATTACCCGTTTGTATGTCAATAATCGCTCCTTTTATGCCTGATCCGCCAATATCAATTCCCAGAACGTGCGTTGTTGTCATGTTCACAAGACACCTGAACCTCTCCAATGTTTGTTTCCAAGTTGTGGTTACTGTGTGAAAAAAAATTCTCTCTCATGTATCTTACCATGTTCTCAGGCTTATGCTATAATCCTTGCCTGTACATTATTCCGCGAATAATTTTAAGGAAGGGGACCTATGTCCAGGCGTCCAGGTATCACAGCATTTTTTCCGGCATTCAACGATGCCGGCACCATTGCCAGTATGGTGGTTATTGTTTCCAAAGCATTGGCAGAACTGACTGATGATTATGAAGTGATTGTGGTTGAAAATGGAAGCTCTGACTATACCGTTGAAGTCTTGGAAGAGCTTGCCAGACATATGGGTTGCCTGCGGGTATTGAGCTATCGAGAGCCGCTAGGCTATGGCGGTGCCTTGCGCGTAGGGTTCGCCGAGGCGAAAAAAGATTTAATCTTCTATACCGACGGCGATGCGCAATATGACCCGCGTGAGGTCCGTTTGCTCTTGCCAGCCATGCGCGACGACATAGATATTGTCAATGGTTGGAAAATAGACCGCGGTGATCCGCTGCATCGTATTATTATCGGGCGGGTCTATCACCATCTGGTCAAGTTTCTGTTTGGGTTCAAACTGCGTGACGTGGATTGCGATTTTCGCTTGATACGGCGCGATATTTTCGATGTGGTTGAGCTAGAATCGGACAGTGGTACTATTTGCCTGGAAATGGTGAAGAAAATACAGGACGCCGGGTATCGCTTTGCCGAAGTGCCGGTGCATCATTTCCATCGTACCTATGGCAAAAGCCAGTTTTTCAACTTTCCACGCCTGTGGCGCACGGGTATTCAATTGATCGGATTGTGGTGGAAGCTGGTTGTTTTGCGGCTCCATATGCGTGCTATACGCAACAAAAAAAGCCAGCAGCAGCAACGTCTCTCGCGGCAATGTTCGTAATGATGTGTGGGGGAGTGTGGGTTTTGCGGCTCAACAGGTGTCACCTGCGGTGAGCTTTGCTTGCGCACGGCAAAAACCGCACGCCGCCGCGTGCCAGACCATTCTGGTGGGGTTTGTGGTTTTTTCGACGAAGTCGAAAAAACCACACCCCATTCTAAAGGACTCTGATGGGAAACCCCATCTCCTGTCCGGACCTTTGCGGCTTTGCGCCTTTGCG
>CAYFVX010000733.1:0-3068 GCA_964346425.1 uncultured Chloroflexaceae bacterium
AGAGATAGGGAAAACCTGTTCTCCCTGTGCCTCTGTGTCTCCGTGGTGAAAAGAACTATTCATCCGAACTGGGGTATCACGCGCAAGGTCGCGGCGATGGCTTGATTCTCATGACCATCCGCTGCGAGCAGGATGATGGAGGCCCGCCGCACGAGGCGTTGCGGGTTGGTCCTCCGTCACGGTGATCGGCAGTGCCAGACTGCCGGGCATCGGTTTCTCCTTTCGTCTGTTCGGATACGCTCTCTGCTCCATGATACCAGATGATGCTGGTTGATTTTCAGGAAACTGTACTAGTGAAAGCAGTATCACCCGAATAGTTGTATGTCTGATTGCACGTTATGGGCCAGCATCATAGTTCTGCTGAACTTCGGTTGGTTCGAGTGCCCGATGGTAGAACGCCACCAGATGCAATTCGCCAAGCCAGGGGCGGTCTGCTGTCAATTCGTTCGTCAACCCCAACGCATAGTTTGTGTTCCAGGTTGTCAATGTGCCACCCACCTGTTGCGTTGCTACCTCCTTGCCGTTCAGGTACAGGCTTGCCTGTCCTGTGCTGTCGAACGTATACGCCACATGGGTCAGATCAATTGTCAGTGTGCCGTCCGTTGAGGAGAGCGAGGGTCTCCCATTTTCGTCCGTCGTACTGGTGCGCAGTCGAACATCATACAGTGCCGAGGGTAAAGAATCCCACTGACCCTGTCCCAGGGTGAAGTTGCGTTCATTGACGTTGGTTGAGAGTGTCACGATCCGTGCTGGTCCATCCTGGGAGGTATTGGCTGGTTTCACCCAGGCTTCGATGGTAAGCTGGTTATTCTCCTGTGCAGCAGCAATAAGCTTGCTGGCTGGCCCATCCGATGCAATAAGTGTAGCCTGATGTACCCGTAGTGCGCCATCTTGCCAACTCACATGTTCTGGGTCGGCAATTGTCAGGTCAAGTGGACTGCCGGTCCCCGAAACATCATGCACGATTGTGCCAGTTTCTTCTGCAAAGGTGTAGAGAACCTGCAACCCTGTGCTCACGCGTCCTGCCACTGACGTGGTTGTGGAAGTTGTTGTCGGTTTGTTAGTGGAAGGCGTTGTTGTCGTCGGTGTTGCTGCCGGTGTTGTTGTGGGTTCGTCGGTGGCTATCGGTGTTGCGGTTGGGGTTGGTTCAGCAGAAGTTTCGCCTGGTGCATCTGGAGTATCGGTTGCGGTTGTCTGGCTGTCATCAATCGCCAGATTTTCATAGAGCAGCACCTTGTTGTGATACCAGCCGATCGAGAGAATATCCAGGTCTCCATCGCCATCAATGTCTACCAGTTGGGTGCCATCATGGTGCTCATCCCCCACGTGGATGGTAGCCGCTTGCCACGCCGTTCCCTGTCCATCGGTGTTTTCTAGCACGACGAGTTTTGCTTCTGTGGAATCGGCATAATAATGTTCCCCGACGACTACATCCATGTCGCCATCGCGGTCCATATCGGCCACGTCCATACTCATCGGAGAGCGCAGGTTGTTGGCAATAATATGCTCGGTATAGGCTGCGGTCGCGTCAATTCCTTGCTCATACCAGGATACGTTGGCCGGTGTATTCAGTGCTTCATAGCCCACGACGGCATCCAGGCGTCCGTCGCCATTCATGTCTGCCAGTCGGTTGCGGTCTGGCATGCTGGTGGTTGCATGCATGGTATAGCTGCTCCAATCGGGGGCATCATTGCTGAGCCATTGGGTGCCCAGCAGCAAGTCCTGATCGCCATCACGGTCTATATCGCCAGCACTCAAGGCTTCCTCCTGGGAACTGGATGAGATGTCGCGGATGGTCCAGGTTTCGTTAAGCGGATTGGTAGGAACGGTGAGTATCTGCACTTGCTGACCGATATGCCACGAGAGGGCAATCTCATCTTGCACGGAACTCTGGTATTGTGCCACCGCGACACCTTGCAGAAAGTCGCCATTGCCGGGCTGGACATTGTCGAGGATGGTGAAGGCACCACTGCCGTCATTGTGTGCCCAGACAAAATTGGGGTTTTCCTCTGCTCCCTGACCCTCGGTGCCCAGAATGTCCAGTGTCCCATCCTGGTCAAAGTCATGCACGGTTGCCATGTTGTTCAGGGGTGAGCCGATGGTATGGCGGGTCCAGGAGTCGTCAGGATTGCCGGGGTTCTGGTACCACCAGCCACCGGTGATGATGTCCTGGTGTCCATCACTGTTCATATCGCCCGCGGTAATAAAGACGGCCCGCCAGGGTTTGTCGGTATCTATTTCGTGACGTTGCCAGCGGTCTATGGGTAACACTGAGGGTTCACTGGTCAGACCTGGGGATTCATTGAGCCAGATGTCTACGCGGGGTGTCTCCCAGTTGTAGGGTTTGCCCAGGATGTCGAGGTCGCCGTCGCCATTGAGGTCGGCGACACGTGATTCGTGGTTGCCATAGCCGGTGGTGACGTTGGTCCTGGTGAAGTTGCCGGTACCATCGCCATAGAAGATCCACATGCCGGCATCATCGTTGCCACCGTCCAGGCGCATTTCGGCGCAGAAGATGTCGAGGTGACCGTCCTGGTTGATATCCACAATATCCAGGCTATGACCGTGGTCTACCTGTTGCTCCAGCAAGTCATGCGCCACCCATCTCGTCCCATCCCATTCGTACCATTTCGCCCGACCGGTTCTATCGCCTGGGGAAAAGACCACTTCGGCCCATCCGCCGGGGATTAACTGTGCGGCGGCTGCGACCGTATCTTGTTGCGCATCGTCAATCACATGTGGCGTATAGGAGGTACCGCCAGTGTGTTCAAACCAGTGACCGCCGCCAACAATATCCACTTGCCCATTGCCATCCACATCACTTTTCGCCAGCCCTTCAAGCCGTTCATTGGCTTTGGAGAAGATGACAGTCATGGGCCAGGGTTGGGTGGTTTTCGGATCATCAGGAATATCGGCCAGATAGAGTTCGGAGCTATGCTGGTTCCAGAAGACAAGTTCTTGTTCGCCATCGCCATCAAAGTCACCAAAAATCTGGTTGTGATGCATGTTGGCCCCGGACTTTTTGATAGTGTAGCGATTCCAGGGGGTATCGGGGTCGTAGGTGGGGT
>CAYFVX010000734.1:0-3068 GCA_964346425.1 uncultured Chloroflexaceae bacterium
GAAACCACGAATACCACGAATAACTCATGAGCATGAGAAGAACGAGGTGTTTTTTTACCATTCCAGCCAATTTTCGCTCAACTGGTAGCTACGCAACTGTAGCACGCGCTGTGCGCAGAGTCAAATAAGAAACCGGACCTCTGCATCTCTGTTCCTCTGCACCTTTCGTGTTTCATATGCCCGGATCTTTGCGTTTTTTGCGTTCTTTGCGGTGAATATCTGCCCGGAACTGGACCGTTGTTCCTCTCCGTCGTCAGGAAACCGTCATGTCCAAATTGCCCGGCATTTGCTATAATACATACAACGAACAAACGAACGGCAAGCGGCAAACGCCAATCGCCTGAAGGGGAACTATGTCCTTTCACGTTTCGGCTCCCTACAAACCGACCGGTGACCAGCCCGATGCGATTAAAAAGCTGGTGCAAGGTCTTGAACATGGCTACCATCACCAGACGTTGCTTGGCGCGACCGGTACGGGCAAGACGGCGGTGATGGCCTGGATTGTAGAGCAGGTGCATCGGCCTGCGCTGGTGCTGGCGCACAACAAGACGCTCGTCTCGCAGCTCTGGGCCGAGTTCCGCGAGTTTCTGCCGCATGCGGCGGTGGAGATGTTTGTCTCGTACTATGACGAGTATACGCCCGAAGCCTATGTGCCGAGCAAGGACCTGTATATTGAAAAAGAGGCCAGTATCAATGAGCAGATAGACCGTCTGCGCCACGCCGCAACGCAGGCGTTGCTTAGTCGGCGCGATGTGCTGATTGTCGCCTCGGTGTCGGCGATCTATGGTCTGGGTTCGCCGCAGGATTATGGGCAGATTATGGTGACGGTGCGGAGTGGTGAGGTGCGCAATCGTGAGAAACTGTTGCGCCAGTTGCTCGATTTGCAGTTCGACCGTAACGATATAGATTTCCACCGCGGCACCTTCCGCGTGCGTGGCGATACGTTGGATGTTTTTCCTGCCAACAGTGAGACAGCCCTGCGTATTGAGTTCTGGGGCGATGATGTGGAGCGTATTATCGAGTTAGACCCATTAAATGGGACGATACTACGCAATCTCGACATGGTGGATATCTATCCGGCCCGACACTTTGTCACGACGAAGGAGAAACTTGCGCTGGCAATTCAGGATATTCAGGATGAACTGGATGAGCAGGTCAAGGAACTGGAATCCAGAGGCAAGAGCCTGGAAGCGGCGCGGCTCAAGCAGCGCACGGCGTATGACATAGAAATGCTGACCGAGCTGGGCTATTGCAGCGGGATTGAGAATTATTCGCGCCACATGGATCGCCGGGCGGCGGGGCAAACGCCCTGGACGTTGCTAGATTATTACCCGGATGATTTTCTGCTGTTTGTGGACGAGAGCCATATTTCGTTGCCGCAGGTGCGCGGGATGTATGGTGGCGACCGTTCGCGTAAGCAGACGCTGGTCGAGTATGGGTTTCGCTTGCCTTCTGCGCTGGACAATCGGCCATTGCGCTTTGAAGAGTTTGAGAAGCATATCTATCAGGTTATCTATGTTTCGGCGACGCCGGGGCCGTATGAGCGGGAGCATAGTGAGCAAACGGTTGAGCAGATTATCCGTCCGACTGGCTTGCTCGATCCGGTGGTTATCGTGCGGCCGACGAAGGGGCAGGTGGACGACCTGATAGGCGAGGTGCAAAAGCGGGTGGATAAGGGGCAGCGGGCGTTGGTGACGACAATGACCAAGCGTATGGCGGAGGATCTGGCTGATTATCTCAAAGAGGTGGGGGTACGCACCCACTATCTGCATTCGGAGATTGATACGATTGAGCGGGTAGAAATCCTGCGCGATTTGCGGCTGGGGGTGTATGATGTCGTCGTCGGTATCAATCTGCTGCGTGAAGGGTTGGATTTGCCGGAGGTCTCGCTGGTGGCTATTCTGGATGCCGACAAGGAGGGGTTTCTCCGTTCAGAAACCGCGCTCATTCAGACCATCGGGCGGGCTGCCCGCCATATTGACGGTACGGTTATCATGTATGCGGACAAAGAGACGGATTCGATGAAGGCTGCTATCAAAGAGACGCAGCGCCGGCGCGATATTCAGAAGGCATACAACCTGAAGCACCACATCAATCCGGTGGGTATTATCAAGCAGGTGCGTGATTTGACCGACCGGTTGCGGCTGGTGGCTGAGGAGCGCGAAGAGTATGTGGTAGGCGGAAAGAATGTTGCCAGCAAGGGGGCGGATGTACCGGTGGAGGAACTGCACCGGCTGGTCAAAGATCTGGAGAAGCAGATGAAGCAGGCGGCTCGCGACCTGGAGTTTGAAAAAGCGGCTGCGCTACGCGACCAGATTTTTGAATTGCGCAAGACGCTGGCACTACAGGACGGTTCAAAGTGAGGTGAGGATTGTGGCAGTTCAGGTCTGGATTGGGGAAAAACCAGAACATCCCAACGAACGTCGCGCTATAGTTGCCCTTGCCAATGGGTTGGAACGGCTGGAGGGTCTCTATCTTTTGCTGGTCAATTTTACCGTGGGTGGACGCACGGTGGATATGGCGGTTATCAAGCGTGACGCGATTTTTCTTGTTGAGTTGAAGCATTGCGATGGTATTCTGGAGGGGGGCGTCAATGGGCCGTGGTATCTGACGAATGCGAATGGGGAGCGCAAGCAGTTGAACCCCGGTCGTAGCAACCCCTATAATCAGGTTATTTCTTGCTACTATAGTATGACGAATTTCCTGAATGAGCATCGTGCGAAGTTTCTCTCCGAACACCGATCAAAGACGGTGAATTTTCGTAGTTGTCGCCGTGTGGTTGTCGTTGCACCGACGATTGATCCGCGCTCAAAGCTGGACCTGGACTGGAAGGTGGAAGCGAAGGGGTTGGATGAGCTACCGGCTTTCCTCGTCACCGAGCGTTCAGCAGAGATAGACTTGAGCGAGGAAGAGATGCTCGGCATCCCGAAGGTGTTGCGTTGCACACGCTGGAAGGATGTCAATGTGCTGATGGCCGGGGTATTGCCGCAGTGGAATGCGGAAGCGGCAGTGCAGTCGAGCAGTGCAACAGGGGATGCTGCTCAGGATAAACAGGTGCGGGACCGGGC
>CAYFVX010000735.1:0-3055 GCA_964346425.1 uncultured Chloroflexaceae bacterium
CCTGGTCGCCCCCGGGCCAGCTTTCCATTTTGACATTGACTACCCCCCCATGCGTCGCCACCACCGGTACCCCCACCGTCTCCGCCGGCAGCGCAAGAGCCAGATCCACCGCCCCCCATTCCTCCGCCGGCGCATGCGTACCCACCCCATAGCCCTGCGTCATCACCACTCGCCCGCTCTGCGGCTGCAACGGGCACCCCTGCGGCCCCTGAGCCGAAAGCCACACAGAGGGCGAGGGTGTGGGAGTAGGGGTAGGCGTGGGGGTTGGTGTCGGCGTAGCTGTCGGTTGCAGCAGCACGGCTGGTGGCACGGTGGGAAACACCGTCCACTCCTCGCGCAACGCAGTTCCCCCGCGACCAGTCTGTGGAGTGGACTGGACAAACGCCGCAAGCGGCAACCTGGTCACTACGACCCGTGGACGAGCTTCTTCAGTAGCCGCTTGCTCCTGTATCCCATCACGTTGTTCCTCTCGTGCTGTCGCCCGCGTGACAGCCAGAAACTGCGGATGTAACATCGTCACCGAAAGCAACAGAGTCGTGAAAATGAGCAACAAAGAGCGGCGGCGGAACGCCTCCAGCAACACCTTCGCAGCCGGCCCTTTGCGCGGGTCAACCGGCGGATCGGTATAAAACGTATCTTCCGAAACGCCAAAAACCAGCGCAAGTTTTGCCCGTTCCGTAGCCGTCAGTGTCGCCTTACCCTCTTCAACCCGGGACAATTTGCGTGCAGATATGCCGGTCATACGTGACAGGCCACGGATCGTCAACTTATAGGATTCGCGAAAAAGAACAAGATTATGCATCGTGTGAGCCTCCATGTGCCTTGTATTCGTTCAACGAAAGCGGATGTATATTGCTTTATCGTCAAACTGAACGCACAAGGCACAACAGACTCACGCGAGCAAGATTACTACGGGATTACATACGACCCGTATCAGGAGATTGTCAGGAGATTGTCAGGGAAGATTTGGGGAACAGGCACTATCTTTGCGCTTTTTCTTGTTCTGTCAAGCTGAAAATGATGAAAATCAGCAAGAACGCACATTGACAAAATGGCACCTCTTGGCGTTCTTGGCGTTCTTGGCGGTTGAAGTCCGAAAATCTACAAAGGTAGTGCCGGCATTGTTTGGTTACAAACCAGAACCACCCATCACAACAACAAAAACCACCAGCACAGCTATCAGAATAATACCCAGCACTAACAAATATTTCGGGAACAGTGATCGAGAAACCGTTTCCTGGTTTCCAGATGGTACGAAAGGTGAACGCGAAACAGAAGACGGAGGAGATTTGGTATGCTCAAAACAGGAATAAACAACCCTTTGCTCTACCATGTCTGAAAGTCCACGCCAGACACGACATTTCTTGAGCACTTCAGCGGTCTTAAATCTGGTAACGACCACCACTGGACCAACTTGCGTGGGAAGCGCATATGTTCGTAAATCATTGGTCAGTTCTTCTCGTGCATGCGCATCATCATTGCAAATAATACACTGGTCTGGCGACTGATTCCTGGACGAAGATACCAACCCGCTCAATTGCTCAAGCAGTAGCGTATCAACATGATAGCCCTGCTCTGAATCTATATCAGAGCTTACGGCTTGATCAAGGAGCGCAGATAACCTTCCCTGTAATGCTGCAAGCGCGATGCCACGCACATGGGCTTCTTCTGCATCCGTTGCAACACACGCCAGCGCATTGCGAATCTTTCTCCCCTGATAATCAGTCCGTTTCTGGGTTTGTAATCCTGTCACCAGCAGCACAAACTGTGCATCGTAACGCCCAAGCAGAAGCGAAAACCCCTCCCGATACAACAACTCCGTTCCCTGAAAAGTATTGACAGTTGAAGGATAATCGCTTTGCTGCCCGGCTTCTGTCACTTTGACCCAGAAGTAGTCATGATCAGGCGATACCCCACAGCTTTGAACATAAAGTTCCACAAGTCTCTCCTTCAAAAGCTAGGGTTCTCTCTTTATTTCCTTACCGCTCTTCTTCAGAGAACTTCAGCCATTCTTGTCCTTGGACTATCTCAAATCCGCCGTGCGCCTCCTTACATTCCTGCGCAAACATGGTTACCGCCTTTTTGAGGTGTTTATCAAATTCTAACCACTCACGCAAAAAGCCTAGAACCCACCAGCTTTGCACCCGTTCTTCGTAATGGAGCTTTAACAAAAACCGCATGATATAGCGCAACGGTTGATCCGTATCACGGGGATGATAAGTGTTGGGAGCAGAAGTCCGTCGGAAAAGAAAATGGGGAGTATTGTCACGTACTTCTATAGAATCAAACACAACCGTACCGACAGTTTGCACCGGTGCAATGACAACAGTCACGAAATCTCGAAGTACCTCAGCCGCAAAAAGGTTGAACGTCACATGATACTCTTCCTTGATTTTCTCGATCATTTGCTGTGCAAGGACTTCATCCTGGACATATTTTTCACACTTCACCGGTACGAACAACACCAGTCGGGGATGTTTGAGATCCTGGTATGCCTCTTGAAAAACATTGCCGATGCGAAGCGGGTTGTTGATCCGGTCGTTCCAGCGTTGGTTGGCTTCCATCAGCGCAGGGGCATCAACCACCACCATCGTGACATAGCTCTGACTGACCAGATCATAGGCACGATCACGTTGCTCAGGCGAAACACCGGCCGCCAGAAACCCACCCGGAAAATCGGTAAACTGCAAGTGAAGTGATGCAGGCTCATCTTTTTTTCCTATTCCAAACGTAAGCGAACGCTCCTCACCGCTGTTTCCTACTCCGGCACATGCTTCAACAGCAGGGTCCGCCACCAACTTTTTCAACCCTTCCAACCGTTCCTGCAGAAGAGTTTCACTTTTATCATCAGGCATGAGAGTGAGTTCCGTTGCCGTAATCGTCCTCTCAAACAGCTCATGCATTGAAGTGAGCAAACTGGTTTTACCTACTCCTCTGGGACCAAGCATGGTGATGGAGAAAGTACTGGCTTTTGTAAACGTTGCCTGGACCGTGTTCCCGGCCGCATCCGTGACGGTTTTGACCGTGTTCCCGGCCGCATCCGTGACGGTTTTGA
>CAYFVX010000736.1:0-3050 GCA_964346425.1 uncultured Chloroflexaceae bacterium
GGCAAGAACCCCGTTGGGAATCGTAGCCGCGGTTTGTAACCGCGGGATCTGCCCATACGTCTGTTTCTTTTGCAGCAAAACCCTCCGTCTGCTGCGTCGTGGATGAACCTCCATGGAGGGAAATCCAGCGGTTCCAAGACTCTGTTGGTAACGTCCCTCCAAGCTCTGGAAACGCAGGCATCTTGCTTGCCCCGGACAGGGGTTTGGCACCGCCAAACCCCTACCTTATCACCCAAAACACATGGACCAACAGAGTCTCCAAGCCGCTGCTACAGCATCTTGTGACCGCTTTGCAAAGCGGTGGATAAGAAAATCTCCACATGTGAGCGACCGCTGATCCCTCGACCCTCATTTGCAAAAACCGCGGAATTCCGAAAAATTGTAGTATAATACAGGTCCATCAGGGTACAACCCATGAAGCACCCTTGAAGGGTTGATGTAGATACCTTGAACGATACGTAGATGACGTAGAAGGAGGGTAAGACCATGATGGACACGGACGCACGTTTATTGATTAAGGTTCCTATTCGGGTCATGGCAGTTTCCACCGGGTATGCGGCGGCACTGGCATTGCTCGAACGCAGACTTCGTCTCAAACCGGATCATGAATGGTTGGAAGTTGCGGTGGGGGTCGGGTTGACACTGGTTCCTGTTGCGGTTGAGGCACACTCGATTGAGCAAGAACGAAAGGTCAACATAGCCGATTCGCTGATTGACTGGAAGACCTACGAGGGTGCTATATGGCGTTCTTTCATGGCTTCCGGTGCCCCTATCATCTTCTGGCAAATAGGTGAGGCGATTGTTCGGAAATGGGAACTGATGAAGTATCTCACAAAGACCGAGAACGGAAGGAGCGGAACAGATGCCGACACCGCAACTCAAATGGCCCACCGAGGTGGAGAGTCAGAGGAAGGAGGCACTACAGGCAGCGATGGAGGCAGTTCAGTTTTTACAGGAGGCGCAAGCCAAAGCTGATCAGGCGCGGAGCAAAATTTATCAGAATTGTGGCGTAGCTTCTATTTTGCTCTTCGACGTTGCCAGGTTGAATGCGGATGCTATGACACGGCTCGAACACATCCAGATGTATATTTCACTTGCCAGAGCAACCCCCTTGAAGAATCGCTGGGGGGTGGGAGCAGCCGCAAAACGAGAAGATTCTGAGGATGCTGCCAAAGCAGCCGTGGTGCTTGTCGAGAACATTCTGTCACAACTTGATCTGGCGCAGGAGAAAATGAATCGCAATCAGGAACTTGCAGAAGCAGTGATTGCGAAGACCTGTCAATGGGAAGCGCAGGTTCTTTCACAGATGGCGCGTATTCAACGCTTGCTTACGGAGGCCAGTATCGGGCGGGAATAGCTTGCTCGCACGAGCATAATCGCATTATGGACGGACCATAGGAAACATGAGGGTGAAAAAGAACAAGAGGGTTTATATGTATGTTCTGCCGGCTATTCGTCAGACGACATCGAAGGAGCAGAGACAATCTGAGAGTTCAGATCGTATGTCGGTTAAACATTTCTCGCAAAATTAAAGAGGCTGACAACGCTATCACCCGATTGCAGCCTCAAACATGAAGAACGTATGGCATGCACCATACTGTTTGTTGTTTCATTTCCTGAATGTACGATACCACAAAGGATGGTGCATGCCAATACCAGGAGGGGTCTTTGAAAGACCCGTGAATGATTGGTTGTAGGTAGGTCATGACTATGTTTGGTTTTCTCAATTCAATCCAATGCGGCTATGCGTCTGGTTCTCTGATGCATGACAGGCATTGTCTTGCTCTGCCTGATATAGATATATTCAAACAGACGGAGATTTTCTGCCATGATAGGCGGAGTGTGGCTACTCTTGAGCAGCAACGTTTCGCACCATTTTGCTTGTGGCAAAGTGGGTGGTTCTTGAAGGAGATGCCTCGGATAACCGTGGGTCATTCTCTTGTTATTGTTTCTTATTTGTTTTTCTTTTCTCGTAGGTGGCAGAGAAAAAAACTCCGTCAGCGGAGGGCTGAACCGCTCCATACGCCTCCTGGACAATCAAAAACAGACCAGAAGAGCCAGTTTCGCAGAGCGCAAGCACGAGGGTCGAGTGTCAAAGGGTCAACCAACTACCCCCCCACACTCGACCCTCATCTTTTGCATTTTAAGGAGGGAAAAACATGATAGCCAGGCATCATCAGCGTGTGCAAGCAGCACTGAAACGTCTCACGATATTGAACTCTGAGCAGCAGGTTATCTATCGGATGGCATTACATCGTGTTGAAGGATTGACAACTGCTGAGCAGATTCGTCTCGATCAAATTGCGTATGAGATTGCAGTGGCGCAGGATGAGTTCAATCAGGAAAAGTATCGCATGGACAGGAGGGAATATCAATGATGCTCCTATCATCTCGAGATCGAGCACATGCTGCATTACAGCGTATCACTCGTTTGAATGCCGAGCAGCAAGGTATTTATCGTGAACTGGCTGATCGCAACCGTAGGTTGACATCCTCGGAGCGTCATCGTTTGAATGAGATTGTCCGTGAGATAGCTCTGGCGCAGGATGAGCGCAACCGGGCACGTTGTGGTGCGCCACCAGCTCCACCAGATTATGATCCGCTGGCGCAGCCGTCTATTGTCGAAGAGGATGTATTCGATCGAGGGGAACGGGGATATCGCAAAACGAGCAGAGATGAGGTATCTGAGATGCGGCGTCTCTTTAATGAGGGGCATTCGACATCAGAAATCCGCCATGCGTTTCCACATTTAAAAGAGTCAACAATTCGGGATATTTTGAAGAACCGCACCTGGCATGATCCTGAATATGTCCCGCGTACCCAAAAAGAGGCGGATAATATCCGCGAGGTGGTGAAAAAGCGGACACGTCCTGACTTTAGTTCGCGGGTTGCGGGATAGCGGTCTTCCTGCTCGCTCCAATGCCTGGGCTGTTGGGGAGGTTCGCAACCCTCACATGTGGAGACTTTTTCGAGGACAAGAACCCCGTTGGGAATCGTAGCCGCGGTTTGTAACCGCGGAATCTGCCCCCATGTGACGTTTCTTCCGCGTC
>CAYFVX010000737.1:0-3050 GCA_964346425.1 uncultured Chloroflexaceae bacterium
CGGCAAAGCGTCGGAGGCCGGCCAGACCGTCTACGCTATCCCCTACGACTATCTTGGGGCTTGCGAGCAGGCACCAGACATCTGTCTAGGCGTGCCCTATTTCAACTGGGGACCAGCCTATGTGGAACAGATCAATGATGTCATGAACGGCACATGGGAATCCACCTGGGAATGGCTTGAACCCGACTGGGACAACCTGAACAATCTGGATACCTCCGCCATTGGCTTTCTCAAGGGCGACGGACTGAGCGAGGAAAATCAGGCGACGCTGGATACATTCATAGCAGGACTGGCGGACGAAAGCATCCAGCTCTTCGTAGGCCCGCTCAACTTCCAGGACGGCAGCGAGTATCTGGCAGAAGGGGAGGTTGCCACCGAAGAACAGATATGGTACATGCCGCAGTTGCTGGAAGGCATAGAAGGCCAGAGTTCACCGGAGGAATAGGCACGTTTTACAAATACCAGGTCTATGGATATAGCGATCCACAACATGACACGCACGTTCGGGACACTGCGTGCCAACGACAATATCAGCCTGCACTTTGCGGCTGGCAAGATCCATGGCATCCTGGGCGAGAATGGAGCCGGCAAAAGCACACTGATGAAGCTGCTAGCCGGCTTCCTGCAACCAGATGATGGGCACATCTATCTGGATGACCAGAAGGTATCACTTGATAGCCCTGCTGACGCTCTACGTGCCGGCGTCGGTATGGTCTATCAAGAACCGCTGGATGTTCCCGCCTTCACTGCACTGGAAAATTTCTTCTGCGCAAGCCCCCGTAGCCGCATGCCCAAACGCGAAACAGCCCGCCAGCAACTCCTGCACTTTGCCGCCGAACTGGACTTCCCTATCGAGCCAGATGCACGTATTGCCAGCCTCACGATTGGACAACGCCAGCAACTGGAAATCATTCGCTTGCTGGCAGTGGGAGCGCGGCTGCTTATCCTGGATGAACCGACCACCGGCATTACCGCCACGCAAAAAGCCGCCCTGTTTGCCGCGTTGCGCCGCCTGGCAAACGAGGGCAAAACGGTCTTGTTTGTCTCGCACAAGCTAGATGAGGTAGACGAACTCTGTGATACCGCCAGTGTGCTGCGGGCCGGCCAGGTAATGGGCAACGGGCAAATGGAGATGCCACAACCACGCGAACACCTGCTGAATTTAATGTTTGCCCAAAATCATCACCAACCCACCATCGCTCTGCCGCTGCAATCCTTTGTACCATCATTGCCCCATCCGGTCTGGCGGCTACAGCATGTTTCGCTACGCAGTGGAAACTTCTCGCTGCGCGACATAAGCCTGGACATACGCGCCGGCATGGTGCTGGGGCTGGCAGGCGTGGATGGCAGTGGACAGCAACTGCTGTTGCATATGCTGGCTGGCCTCATCCACCCGGATGCGGGAACTATTCTCGTCAACGGCAAAGATATGACCGCCGCTTCGCTGGCCGATTATCAAGCAGATGGTGTCCAGTATGTACCAGCCGACCGGATGCAGGATGGGTTGATAAGCTCTTTTTCGCTGACAGACCATATTGCGCTCTATTACACAACGGGCATACTGCTAAAAAATCGTCACGAGGCGCAGGCGGAAGCCCAGGAGGCCATTGGGGAGTATGATATACGAGCAACACCCACCACCCCTATGGAAGACCTGTCGGGCGGCAACCAGCAACGAGCGATGCTGGCCCTGCTGCCGCCACGCTGCACCGGCCTGTTGCTCGAACAACCCACGCGTGGCCTGGATGTTGCGTCAGCCGGCACCATCTGGCAGCGATTGCAGGCACGTTGTGCAGATGGAACCGCGCTTGTGTTCACCTCTCCCGATCTGGATGAACTGATTGAATATAGCGACAGCGTGCTCGTGTTTTACAGCGGGCGGGTCTCGCGAGCAATTCCTCGCGCCGAGCTCAATGCAAGCCGTCTGGCAGAGATGATAGGGGGCATTGGCTTTGCAGAAGATTAAAAGAAACAGTTTCCCCATTTAAACACGCAGGATACCAACAGCATGGCATCTGATGACCGCGAGCAACAGGCAGAACAAACAACAGACAACAACGGAAACGCTGCGCAGGAAACAACCACTGTCTCACCAGCATTGGTAGCTGCCAACCCAACATCCACCGTTACCCGCTGGTTTGCGCGGGTGGGCCACTGGCTGCTGGTAATGGTCAGTGCGCTCATCTTCACCACGCTCATTCTGTTCGTTACTGATACTCCCGCGCTGGATGCCTACCGCCTCATCTTCACCGACGCGTTCCGCACCCCCATCAAACTGGCGGATATGCTCATGCTGGCGGCACCCCTGCTGCTCTGCACCACGGGGCTGATGCTCACCTTTGCGGTAGGGCTGTACAATCTTGGCATTGAGGGAAAGGTGACGATCGGGGCCGTGTTTGCGATGCTACCATTGCGCATGCTGCAAGAGATGGAGCCAATGCTGCTGTGGGGGCTGGCTTTTGGAGCCGGCGCAATCGGCGGCGCACTGTGGGGGCTGATTATTGCGCTGCTGAAGCTGTATGGGCGCGTCAGCGAGATTTTTGCCGGATTGGGGATGAATTTTCTTGCCACTGGTCTCGCGCTCTATCTAGTCTTTGGGCCGTGGAAGCGGCCCGGCGTGGCCTCCATGTCTGGTACCGAACGGCTGCCACGTGAGATATGGCTACCAACTGTTGAGCGGCTACGGCTGGCACCGGCCGCCCCCATCATCGCTGTGCTTGCGCTTGCACTGGTCTGGTTTGTGCTGGCTCGCACCCACTGGGGGCTATCTATCCGTGCGGCTGGCAACAATCTGGCGGCTGCACGGCGGCTAGGCGTGCCGGCCAGCCGCCGCCTGATTGAAGCTCTCTGCGCATGTGGTGCGCTGGCAGGACTGGCTGGTTCCCTACAAGTTTTAGCTGTCTTCCACGCACTCGTGCCCAATATTTCGAGCGGTATCGGACTGCTTGGTTTGCTCATCGCACTACTGGTGGGCAACAGCATGTTCTGGGTATTGCCAGTCGTGGTGCTGTTTGCCAGCTTTACGACTGGCAATACCCAGAACATGCTGT
>CAYFVX010000738.1:0-3046 GCA_964346425.1 uncultured Chloroflexaceae bacterium
ACTGGGATAATCGCAATGTTGAGCAAGATTTCGACTCGGTCAACCTGGACCTGCCGCAACGTAACAAAGACCGTGAAGAATCCGACCTGCGCCAGGTGCAAAACGCCGAATACAACCTTGAACAGGCGCGGATAAACTATGAAAATGCGAAACTGGCCGAGCAGACGGGTATTCAGGTGGCAGAAGCAAAAGTGCGTGAGCTGCAAGCGCAACATAACGATTTGATTGATGGCTCTGATCCGGACGTGATTGCGGCTGCACGGGCCGGCGTTGCGCAGGCAGAAGCAAATCTGGCTGCATTGCAGGGCGAGAAGCGTGCTGGCGATCTGGCGTCGGCGCAGGCCGGCATTACCTCCGCGCAGGCCGGTGTTGAGCAGGCGACGGCACAATTGGACAAAGCCAATGTCGACCTGGAAAATGCGAAATTGAGTGTTGCCAAGGCCGAGGCAGAACTGGAGCAAGTGCTTGCAGACCCACAAAAAGCGCAACTGGATAAGTCGCTGGCGGTTGTGCAGCAACGCGAAGTCAGTCTCAAGCAGTCAGAACTCAAGCTGGATAAGGCTTCGATAGACGCACCCTTTGAGGGGACGGTGGTGGAAGTTAATCCCAAAGTAGGGGAGTGGTTCGGCACAACGGAAGTCGCTATTACGATGGCGGATTTCACCGGCTGGGAGATTGAAACGACCGACCTGGATGAACTTGCCGTGGTGAATATTGACATCGGCAGCCTGGTACGGATTACTTTCGACGCGCTCCCCGACCTGGAACTGCCGGGCAAGGTGGTGGAAATTCAAAGCCTGGGCAAGAACTATCAGGGTGACATTGTCTACAAAGTGACGGTTGAGCCAGACCAGTGGGATGACCGCTTGCGCTGGGGCATGACTGCCACCGTTTCTATAGAGTCGCTTGAGCAGGAAGAAGAAACACCAGAAGCAGAGGAAACACCCGAAGCCGAAGAAACGCCAGAAGCAGAGGAAAACCCGTAATATCAAATTCGGATAATCAGGCAAGGAACCACGAATACCACGAATACCATGAATGTATTGTTTCCCGTGTCTGATACCAGTGACGAGTGATGAGTGATGAGTTCTGAAACACGGGAAACAATACACACGAATGCATAAAACCACAGAGCCACACAGATAAGTTCATGCCAGGTTCGGATGGATAGGTTCTTTTTACCACGGAGATACGGAAGCACGGAGAGAACAGGGTTTCCCTTTCTCTCTGCCCGAATCTTGGCGTTCTTGGCGTCCTGGCGGTTTCTCTCACTATTCAAACGTATTTGGTTATCACCCCCGCACAACGATCACCTTACAACCTGCAGGGGTTGTCGCAGACCCGGCGGTTGTGCGCTCGGCAATCTCTGGCAACCCGCTCCGCTGGTCGAAGATGACGAGCCACCCCGTCTCCAGCCCCAGCCCGCTCAGATAGGCGTCAAGCTGTTTCAACCCTTCAGGCACCGGGTCGGCCTTCTTGTCGCGCTCGCGCCACGTTTTCACTTCAATTGCCAGCGTGACATCTCCATAGCGCACGCATATATCCATACTGCGCTTCCCAATCGCATATTCCCGTTCAATTGTCCCCCCCGCATTCACCACGCGGTGGAGGAAGGCCATCAGCACCAGATGGGGGGCAATCTCATGGTAGGGGGCACTGGTCAGTAATGTCTCCCCATGCTGTCGCCAGAATGCCAGAAATACCTCCAGCAACTTTGTGGAATCCATTGTCCCTGCCGGGGTGAGCCATGACGGGGCGATGTGAGGGAGCGTTGCCTGGGGCGTGTAAGCCAGCACCCGTGGGATAACCTCGCGGTAGATCGGGTTGGCAATCACCAGCCTCCCCGCCGAGTCCATCCCACACAACCCCAGGTCTTGCACAAAGCGAATGTCGTCCTGGGACACGTTATCCAGCGAAAGACCCGCCAACATCGGTGCGATGATATGCCGCACGCGCGGCTCGCGCAACCGTTCGGCCAGGCTGTCCAGGTGCGTATCCTGCCGCTGGATGAGGATTTCCTTTGCCTGGTCGATGTGGTCAGGTGTGATGGCGGCGGTACGGTCGGACACCAGCGTACTCGTCACTTCCAGAGCCAGGGCATTGACCAGCCAGGGTTGTCCTTGCGTGAGGTGGAAGGCGCGAGTGGTTGCGTCAGGCATAAAGGGTTGCCCGGTGGCCTCGGTGTGCTGGTGATAGAGCGCACCGACCTCCTCGGCGGTGAAGTTCCGCATGGTCAGAGAGCGAGCTTTGATGTTGAAGGGACTGGCGGTATGCAAGCGGTCACTGCCGTCAGCAGCGACCTTATAGTCGCGCACGTCGCGCAGACCAATGAGTGCCAGCGACCAGGGAAAGGCATGGGGCCGCCCGGCATAGCCATCGCGGAGTTGCCGCAGCACGGAGATGAGCGCGTCGTCTTGCAGCGCGTCTATCTCATCGAGGAAGACCACGAGCGGACGCGGCGATGCCTGCGTCCAGGTTTCCAGGGCGAGACTGATGCGTGCGCCTGCGGTGGCGGCAGGCCAGGGAGGAGGCTGGAGGTCGGGCGGGAGTTGCCAGCGGGCTGCGGAACGCCAGCGTTCAAGAATGGCTGCCTCAGCCTGGCCCGGATCATCGTTGAAGGCGGCACCCACTTCCATCGAGACCAGCACCGCGGTATAGTCTCCCGCCGCCGTCAACTCCTGGGCCAGCGTGAGCAGGGCGGTGGTCTTGCCGGTCTGGCGCGGAGCGTGGAGCACAAAGTAGTTCTGCTGGCGGATAAGAGGCATCACCCCCGGCAGGCGGGCGGTGGCGGGGAGCATGTAATGGATGTCGGGTTTGCATGGTCCTGCGGTGTTGAAAAACTTTTCCATCGGGACTCTCGCTTTCTGCGCCAGGCATCGTGGAATACGATGCTTCGTGCTTGCGGTTTCTCCCTTATGATACCACGTTCTTTTTGTTGCTCTATTCCTCATCGGTAGCACCACGAAACATCGTGGACGGCATTGTATCGTGGGGTTGCAAGGAGACGCCGTCCCCTTGCAAACTCCTGGTTCAACTCCGTTGAGGA
>CAYFVX010000739.1:0-3045 GCA_964346425.1 uncultured Chloroflexaceae bacterium
CTGCTCTTCACCTCATTCTCAAGGGAAAACCCCCTTAGCTTAATGGGCATGGGTGACGGAAGCCCCTCTCCCTCACATGTATAGACTTTTTCGAGGGCAAGAACCCCGTTGGGAATCGTAGCAGCGGTTAAAAACCGCTGGAACTGCCCACTTGTGACGTTTTTTCCGCGTCTGCAAGCCACACTCCTTGTCGGAGAGGGACATGACATAAATCGTGGCTACAGCGGCTACAAGCCGCTGCTACCGTATCTCGCAACCGCTTTGCAAAGCGGTTTACAAAAAAGTCTACACATGTGAGAGCCCCTCTCCCTGGATGGGAGAGGGGTTGGGGAGAGGGTGAAAGCGCGGTAGAATGCCCGTTACGTTCGCGCCTATGCCCCGACCCCCGACCTTCTGCTATCTGTTTTTGCGGCCCCAGTCGTGGTCTCTGGTCTGCTGGATATCTACCACGCCCCACAACCGCACGGTGTTGTCCTCGGCACCAGATGCCAGCAAGCGACCATCAGGAGCAAACGTAACACTTTGCACCTCGGCGGTATGCCCTTGCAGTTCGCGGAGCATCGTGCCGGTTTCAAACTGCCAGAGGCGGAGCGTGTCATCCGCAGAAGCCGAGGCAAGCAAGGGGTTGTCGGGGTGGAAGGCGATACTGTTGACGGCTCCGCTGTGCCCTGTGAGTTGCTGCACGATGCTGCCATCATTGACATGCCAGAGGGTGATCTGTTTGTCCTGCGAACCAGCAGCCAGGTAGCGACCATCGGGCGAGAAGGCGATACTTTCGATATTGTCGCTGTGCTGCGGCAGGATGTGGAGCAATTTGCTATCCGCTACCTGCCAGATTCTGATGGTGTTGTCCGTGGAGCCAGCAGCCAGATAGCGTCCGTCGGGTGAGAAGGCGATGCTGCGCAGTTCGCCACCGGCTGCTTCGAGCGTTGCCAGCAATTCACCATCGTCTGTTTGCCAGAGGCGGGCGATGCCGTCGGCAGACGCTGAAGCCAGCGTTTTGCCATCGGGCGCAAAGGCAACCTGCTCGACATTGTCGGGATGTTCTGGCAAGGTATAGAGCAATGTACCGCTTTCAACTGCCCACAGTTTCACCGTGTCATCTGCGGAGCCAGAGGCTATCTGGCTGCCATCAGGGGTAAAAGCGACACTCTTGATTGTATCGGTATGTCCTTCTAGCGTGCGTACTGGCATGCCATTGTGTACCATACGTAACTGGATGGTGTTGTCGGCTGAACTCGAAGCGAGCAATGTGCCATCTGGCGAGAAGGCGACGCTTTGTACATCGCCTGTATGCTCTTCCCAGCGTGCCAACTGCACAATGGCGGCCGTGTTGGTAGCCGCTATCGCCTGGCCGGGTTGTGTGACCGAAGTGCCGGCCAGTGCAGCCGGCGGTGGTTTGCTGGCAGACGCTTCGCGCCTGGTGTGATTGATTGCCACCAGCACGATTTGCGTCAGAAGGATGGCAACGATAATACCCACCAGTATTTTTTCGGATCTGCGCCGTGGCGATTGCTCTGTGGTGGGCGCGGGTGGGTTGGGGTGCGGAGGGAGAAATGGTTCCTGGAAGTAGCTGTCGTTTTCGGCCTGGGTCGGTTGTTGGGCTGCTCGTTGTGCGGTCTGCAACTGGGTCCGCATGGCGGCTGCCGAAGCGGGACGGTGTTCGGGGTTGAGTGCGAGGGCTTGTTGGATGACGTCGTTGATTGCTTCGGGGACGTCAGGATGGTACAGCGTCACCGGTTGCAGCGGGTCGGCGGATGATTGTTCATCCTTATCAGGTGGGGGGAAATCCAGGCGGCACAGGCGGTTGAAGCCGACGCTGAGCTGCGCACGGGCTATTTCATCCAGCGCATCAAACAGGTCGGAGCGTTCGTTCTGGCTGGTCGGGTTGTCGCCATACAGCCGCGCCAGTTCGATATTTTCGCGCAATTGCTGTTCATACGGGAGTGCATCGTCATATGCGTGCCCCTCCGCTTGCATTCGTGCCTGTAGTTTATCCAGGCCGGCTTCATAGTGGGAGTAGTTGTCATACCCCAGGGCTTGCAACCGTTGCAGAGCTTCCACTGGGGGGGCGCCGGTGAGCAGGTGGTAGAGCGTGGCGGCCAGGGCATAAATGTCGCTGCGCGGGTCGGTGCCGGTGCCCTGGATTTGTTCCAGTGGGGCATACTGGCGGGTGAAGCCGAAGATGTCGTTGACACCATCCAGGGTGTTCGGGTCGGTGTCGCCCTCGGCAACCTGCGAGAGGACTTTGCGGGCACGCGGGAGCTGGTAGTCACGCGGTTCGAGCAATGTTTTGCCTTTTGCCAGCCCAAAGTCGAGCAGGATAACCTGTCCTTCTGCGGTCAGTTTGAGGTTTTGCGGTTTGATGTCGCGGTGAATGATGGGGGGTTGCTGGCGGTGGAGATATTCCAGCGCGTGCAATATCTGGTCGGCCCATGTCATAACCGCCTGGACGTCGAAGGGTTTTTGTTGTTGGCGCACCATTTCGGCCAGGTCTTTGCCGGGAATAAAGTCCATCACCATGAATTGCCCATTCTCGTTGGTGAAATGGTCTATGACAATGGGGAGCACAGGATGGCGCAGGCCAGCCAGCATTTTTGCCTCGCGTTCAAATGCTTTGCTAAATTGCTCGCCACTGGTCAATGTTTGCTTGAGGGCAATCGTCTGGGCCAGATGTTCGTCGAATGCCTCGTAGACGGCACCCATTTTGCCCTGCCCGATGAGGCGCACAATGCGGTAGCGTGCCTGTACCAGTGTTTCAGGAGACAGTTCCATAGGCTCCTCTCTGCTCCGTTCGTAATGCGTGATGTGTGATGCGTGATGCGTGATACCAAATTTGGGTAATGACTTCTACCACAATCGTTTCTCATTGTATCTTAAAGCATGAGCGCGGATACGACAATGCTGGCACTATCCTTGCACTTTTTCTTGTTCTGTCAACCTGAAGATGATGAGAAACAACAAGAACTCACCTTGAAAAAAGAGTACCTCTTGGCGTTCTTGGCGTTCTTGGCGGTTAATGTCTAAAAATCTGCAAAGGTAGTA
>CAYFVX010000740.1:0-3027 GCA_964346425.1 uncultured Chloroflexaceae bacterium
AGGTTGCTCAACGCTGGCAGGGGCAGGGGCAGGGGCAGGGGCAGAGGCTTTTTGCTTTTTGCGACTGATGGTTTTCACTCGGCTTTCAACCTGCTGTAAATCTTGCTCAGTCGCTTCCACCTCGCGGGTATGCTGTTCGGCTTCCTGCCATTGCTTTTGGGCATGGGTTGCCCGTTTTGCCTGCTCACGCACGCGGCGCAGTTCGGCACGAGTATCGCGCAATTCCTCTTCCACCTCGCGCAACGCATCGCGCATATGCTCCTCGCGTGCGTCTTCAAACTCCTGCATCTCGTGCGCCAGCCGGCCACGATATTTCTGCGCATCCTTGCGCAATGCTCTCGCACGCTGTAACTCTGCCTCGGCCGCTTCCCGTTTGTTGTGGATGTCCGCCAGCAAGTTTTCAACGCTGGCCGTCTCCTGGCTCATAAAACTCTGTGCCTGCTCCACAATCTCGGCGTGCAGACCAAGCCTACCGGCAATTGCCAGCGCATTGGAGCGACCCGGCAACCCGATAGTCAGTCTGTAGGCCGGTGCCAGCGTCTCACTGTCAAACTCGACGGACGCATTTTGCACCCCGGTGGTGTTGTGGGCAAAAGCTTTCAATTCGGCATAATGCGTGGTGACGATGCCCAGACACTTGCGCTGCAAGAAACGCTCAATGATAGCCCGGGCAAGGGCCGTTCCCTCGTCCGGGTCGGTGCCAGCCCCGATTTCATCCAGCAATACCAGGATAGGCGCAGGGTTGTGGGCATCTTCTTCTCTCATGCGTGCCTGTTCAATGTTTTCCAGCATACGGATAATCGTGGTCATATGCGAGGAAAAGGTGCTCAGGCTCTGCTCGATACTCTGCTCGTCGCCAATATCAGCAAAGATGTGGGCAAACACCGGCAACCGTGATGGCTCGCGCACCGGGATGTGCAATCCTGCCTGTGCCATCATTGCCAGGAGTCCGACCGTTTTGAGCGCAACCGTTTTTCCTCCCGTGTTTGGCCCCGTAATGATGAGCAACTGAAACTCTTTCCCCATCCAGACATCTATCGGCACCACCGTTTTCTGGTCGAGGAGCGGATGGCGTGCTTGCAGCAGCGAGAGTGGGGGAGGCACATCCGGGTCATGTTGCTCTGTGGCAGAATTGCTCAGTTCGGGAGCACTGGCATTGAGCACACTGGCATATTTTGCGCATGCAAATGCCAGGTCCAGGAGTGCGAGTGTTTCAACGCCGGTCGTGATAATCTCAGCAGATGCCCCGATACGTTGCGATAACGCAGTCAGGATGCGGTATACCTCCTGCTGTTCAGCCACTTCAATCTCTCGTAGCCGATTGTTGAGCTCGACAACCGCCATTGGCTCAATGTAGAGCGTGGCACCGCTGGCAGACTGGTCATGCACCAGGCCGGGCACGGACCGGCGATGGGGAGCCTTCACCGGTACGACATAACGTCCGTTGCGCACGGTGACGATTGGCTCCTGCAACACTTTCGCAAATTGCGACGAACTGACGATGTTTTGCAGCTTATCTTGCAGCCGTGCAGAAGCGATTTTTAGCTCGCTGCGTAGACGACTCAATTCCGCACTGGCACTGTCGCGCACCGTGCCATCGTCATCAATTGTGCGCTCAATTTCGTCCTCGATGGAAAGCAGCTCAGGCAACGACTCGCTATAATCGGTCAGCGTCGGAAACGTTTCAGGCGAAAGTTTGCGCAGCTTGACCCGCAGATGGCGCATACTGATGAGCGTACTGGAAATTTCCAGCATATGGCTTGCCTCCAGCACGCCGCCTATGGAAGCACGATGTACAAGATTGCGAATATCATGTGCGCCCCCGATAGTTGCTTCGGGATAGGAGTCGAGAAACTTGCAGGCTTCACTGGTTCGTTGCTGGCGATAGGCAACCTCAATACCGTCTGTTGCAGGGAACAGCGCAAGTGCCAGCTCGCGTGAGGCAGAAAAAGAAGTGTGCTGCGCCAGCTTTTCCCGAACTTTGGGGAATTCCAGGGTTGTGAGTGTCTGGTTTGATAGTGTCATAAAAATCAAAATTATGTGGTAATAAAAATAAGCTCGATGCTATCCGGTAGAAGTGGATCAACAAGATAATAAACATCCGGCAGCGTATTCAGAGCAATGTATTGAACGAGGAATGAACGTTCGACACTGCCCGCCAGCCATTGCATAAACCCATGTTCAAGGGTTTTGCCGCCTTTTTCAAACATCAGATTCCACAGCAAGATAGAAAACATGCTGATGACCAGGATTGCCAGGATAAAACCCAGTAACACGCCAAGCATGCGGTCAACATTCTGGATTTTTTTGGGCAGGTGAGTATGGCGAAAGGTGTACAACCCTGCCCCGGCCAGGAAAACAAAACTGATTAGCAAGACCAGCCCAAAACTCAAAAAGCGTGCAATTTCGGAATCGAGCATGTATCTTGTTTCAAACACAAATCCCAGTGAGGTGAAATACAGGCTCGCAAGCAAGGCACTCAGATAAAACATGATAATGACCACAGTTACTCGGATGGTTCCACCGAAGAAACCGAGCGTCACGGCACCAAATAAAAAGAGCGTAAAGAGTATATCAAGAAGCACGCACTCTCTCCTGCACTTGTCTTCTCGCTACAGGACATGTGGTTGAGGTGTTTGTTTGCAGCACAAGCCGCAAACAAACACCTCAACTCCATCTTTTTTGGGGAATTGTATTCCCGCAATGAGTGTTCACCCTCAATGGAGGGCGCCAGTGGATGTGTGAGGGAACCTGCTGGTACCCGCACGCTCCCCTTTAGCGTGGGGTTTGTGTTTGTTGCGGCGTAGCCGCAACAAACACAAACCCCACCAGAATGGGCTGGCACGCACCTGCGTGCATTTCCTGCCCGTTTGCAAGCGGAACTTGCAGCCAGGTGAACCCTGCTGCGGGGATGCATCCCCACAAACCCCATACGCATGAAGCTCACGCATATTTCCCATTGGGGCGCAGCCCTCAATGGGTGTCACCTGTGGGTGCGTGAGGGAACCAGGTTCCCTCACACTCCCC
>CAYFVX010000741.1:0-3024 GCA_964346425.1 uncultured Chloroflexaceae bacterium
CCATAACGGACTCAACTATCTCACAAGCCTGCTCTATCTCGGCGCAATATGGGCATTACTATCAGGCAAACTGGTTGGCATGGGCCAGCTCTATTTCCTGCTACTCGTCGTCTTTGCCGCCTTGCTCTGCAGTCGCCGTCTCACCTTTGCCATCTGGTTGCTCAGCCTGCTCTCACTGGCCGCAATATACGTCGCATCTGCCGTACATCTGCTGCCATTCACAATAGCAGCAACGACCCACACAATCACCCCGCTCAACCTCATCCATAGCTGGCTGACCCAGGTCATCGTCAGCAGCGCAGCAGGAGCCGCTGTTATCCTCGTCGTCAAACATCTGCACCACAGCCTCACCGCAGCAGAAGCAGCCCGCACGGATCTCCGCCGCCTGACTGCCAGCCTTGAACAACGCGTACAGGAACGGACCACTGAACTGCAACAGACGAACGCAAACCTGCGCGAAAGCGAAGAACGCTTTCGTTTGATAGCCGACCATGCCCGTGACATCATCTTCCGCTACCGCTACGTGCCAGAACGTGGCTTCGACTACTTCAGCCCGTCTATCCAGAAAGTCCTGGGATATGCCCCGGAAGAATTCTACGCCGACCCGCAACTGTACCTCAAAATAGCTCATCCTACCACCCGTCAGATGCTTTCCTCCTTTGACATCACCAGGGACTCGCAGAAACCAACCCTCTTACACATGATCCACAAAGATGGACACGACGTCTACCTGGAAGAACACTTCTCACGAGTGTATGACGAACATGGTCGCATCATCGCTATAAGTGGCATCTCCCGTGATGTCACCGAACGCCGCAAAATGGAACAGACCCTGCAATTTCAATCCCACGTGCTTGAATCCATCGGACAGTCCGTCATAGCGACCACTTTGGACGGCACAGTGACCTACTGGAACCAGGCGGCCGAACAACTCTACGGCTGGACAAAAGATGAAGCGATGGGGCACAATATTATGCACCTCACGCCGGTTGCAAGCAGCCAGGAACAGGCGCGTGAAATTATGACATATCTGGCGGCTGGCAACTCATGGGCAGGTGAATTCCTCGTGCATAATCGTGACGGCACCACTTTTTCCATATGGATAAACAATGTACCCCTGACGGATGAACACGGCCAACTCATCGGCATCATCGGCATCTCAATGGATATTAGCAAGCGCAAACAGGCCGAAGAAGCCTTGCGTCAGAGCGAGCAAAAATATCGGGCACTGATTGAAAACGCCGGCGTATTGATTGCTGCGTATGACCGACACGGCAACATCCTTGTCTTCAATGAACTTGCCGCACAAAAACTGGGCGGCACATCCAGCGACTTTGTTGGCAAAACAATCTTCGATATCTTCCCTCCCGAACTGACCAACCAGTATATGCAACGCGTGCAGCAGGTATTGCAAAGCGGCAAACCTGACCAGCGTGAAGAACAGTGGACCGGCAAAGACCGCTGGTACCTGACCACCATCTGCCCGATTTTCAACGATCAACATGAAAAATTTGCCGTGCAGGTGGTCGCGCATGACATTACCGAACGCAAACAGATGGAAGAAGAACTGCGACGGGCAAAAGACGTCGCCGAAGCCGCCACCCGCGCCCGCTCAGATTTTCTCGCAACGGTGAGCCATGAAATCCGCACCCCGATGAATGCAATTATTGGTATGACCAGTCTCTTGTTGAGTACCGGCCTGACAAACGAACAGCAAGACTACGTACAAACCATTCGCGTCAGCGGAGATACCCTGCTCACGCTCATCAACGACATTCTCGACTTTTCCAAAATCGAAGCCGGCAAACTGGATCTTGAATATCAACCATTTAACCTGCGTGACGTGATCGAAGGTAGCCTGGAACTGCTGGCTCCCCCCGCCGCCGAAAAAGGACTGGAACTGGCATACTGGATAGATCACCAGGCTCCCGAACACCTGGTAGGCGATAGAACACGGCTGCAGCAAATTCTCGTCAATCTCGTCAGCAACGCGGTCAAATTTACCGAACAGGGCGAGGTCATCGTCACGGTCCGTGGTCAGCGAACTGGTATCAGCGAAGGAACAGGAGCTGGTGAGCAGGTAGCAGGTGGTAGGATGTGGGGTGGGGGTGCTGCCTCTGAATCGTTTGTCTCCGAGCCGCAGCCATTATACACCATACAAATCAGTGTCCAGGATACCGGCATTGGTATACCTGCTGACCGTCTCGACAAACTCTTCCAGGCATTCAGCCAGGTTGACGCTTCCACAACGCGCACCCATGGCGGCACCGGTCTTGGGCTGGCGATTTGCCGCCAGCTCGTCGAATTGATGGGCGGCAGCATTCGGGTCGAAAGCACAGAGGGAGAAGGGTCAACATTTTTAGTGACGCTGGTTGCCGAAGCAGCCCTCATGCCGCCGCTCCCTTTCCGCATGTCCGATCAACCCTATCTCCACGGAAAATGTCTGCTCATCGTCTCCAACCACTCCACTACCAGCCAGATTATCAGCGGCTACGCCGAGCAGTGGGGCATGTTCGCAACCGTTGTACCATCTGGACAGGTAGCCCTGGAAACCCTTCGCCAGCAAAGCCAGTTTGATGTGCTACTCATAGATAGAACCCTCGCAGATAGCAGGAGCGAAACACTGATTGCCCAACTTAAAGCCAGTCGCGAGACTGCCCTGCTCCCATTGATACGCTACTGTGTGCTCACCGAGCAGCAATGCCAGGCAAAGACAGCAGCCAGGCGAGGCATTGAAGTATTGTTCAAGCCGGTGCGTCCCCTGCTGCTGCACAATACGCTCCTCAAGTTGCTGGCCGGTGAATCCCATATCACCTTCCTTTCCGAGCAAGACATATTTGATGCAAGCATGGGACAACACCGCCCGCTACGCATTCTGGTCGCCGAAGACAACGCCATCAACCAGAAAGTGATACAACATCTGCTCAAAAAACTTGGCTATCAGGCGGACCTGGTCGCAAATGGCTACGAAGTCCTCGAAGCACTCCGTCTGGCCGCCTACGACCTGATATTGATGGACATACA
>CAYFVX010000742.1:0-3019 GCA_964346425.1 uncultured Chloroflexaceae bacterium
AGGGACACAGTTCCCTCGCAACCTCCATTCTGGTGGGGTTTGTTCTTTTTTCGACTTCGTCGAAAAAAGAACAAACCCCACGGTAAAATACCGTCCACGATATTTCGTGGTGCTGCCATTCCGCCATTGACAAAGCGGAAAAACCTATTATAATTTGTCAATGGGAAAGTAACAGGTAAACCTTAAAATCGCATCATCTCCACCAGTATATCAGGAAAGGACAAACAACACGAATGGTACAGGTATTCAATCACGATACACCGCTCAGTCGCATACCGGCCGGTCAACGGGTCGAAATCGTCAATATAGCCACCGGCCACCGCGCCATGCATCGCCTTGCAGAAATGGGCCTTATTCCTGGTGCCGAAGTAGAAATTATACAGGGACAACGTGGATGCCCCTTGCTGCTCGCCGTGCGTGACACACGGCTGGCGGTTGAACGGGGTATTGCCGACCACGTGATGGTGCAACCCGTGCAAAAGACGCGTGTCCACGGGTACTTTGCTCCCCGTGTGTGTTCAACAGAGACCGCATAACATGTTATGGTGAATACCATTATCGCGCTGGCTGGCAACCCCAACGCCGGCAAAAGCACGATTTTCAACGCCCTGACCGGTGCTCGTCAGCGCGTGGGAAATTGGCCCGGCAAAACTGTCGAAAAAAAAGAAGGGGTCTTCAGCCACAACCAGATCGAAATGACTGTGGTTGACCTGCCCGGTACCTACAGCCTTTCCGCCTATTCGCTGGAAGAGGAAATCGCGCGGGATTTCTTGATTGAAGAACACCCGCAAGCAGTGGTAAATGTCGTTGATGCTTCCAATCTGGAACGCAACCTGTACCTGACGGTGCAGATACTCGAAACCGGTCTACCGCTCATCCTGGTGCTCAATATGCTCGACATCGCAACCGCCCACACTATCACGATTGACACCGACCGGCTCGCGCAATTGCTTGGTGTCCCCGTTATCCCCATGGTCGCCAGAAATGACCGTGGCCTCGATGCACTCAAAGAAACACTGGTCGCGCTGGTACAGGCATGCGAAGCGGCGTCTTTATCCCCACCACACCCGCCGGCTGCAACGCAAAGTTCAGATTCTCCTAACGGAAAGACAAAACGCACGCCAGGGAAAGGATGCTGCCACTGATGCCGTTGACCGACAAGCATGTCGCGCAAAAACAAGCTACTGTCACCTACGCACCGGAGATTGAAACAGAAATCGCGCTGCTGGTGGATGCAATTGAACAAATCCCGACGCTGGCATCCTCCTACCCTCCCCGCTGGCTTGCAGTGCAGTTGCTTGAACAGGATGAAACCATACGGCAAAAAGTCCAGGCGTATGCGCATGGTAGCGATATTGAGCAGGTGTTGCAGGGAAGCCTTGCACGGCTGCACGAACGCTACGGTGAAGATGTGGATATGCTGCTGACCAGTCAGCGTTATAGCTTTGTGCATGCGCTCACCCACGAGGTGGTCACGCGGTCTGAAACCACCACCGCCACGCTCTCCGACCGCATAGACCGCATTGTCACTCATCAGTTGTTTGGCATTCCCATCTTCCTGGTGATGATGTGGCTGGTTTTCAAGCTCACTACCGATGTCGTCAACCCGCTTATAGACTGGGTAGATGGGGTGATAGGTGGGCCAGTCACCCGCTGGGCGGTCGTGTTGCTAGATGCTATCGGGTTGGGTGGGACGTGGCTGGAGAGTCTGCTGGTGAATGGTATCCTGGCTGGTGTGGGGGGCGTGCTGGTCTTTATTCCGGTACTGGTATCGCTCTATCTCGCCCTGGCTATCCTGGAAGACTCCGGCTATATGGCCCGCGCCGCGTTTGTTATGCATCGCCTGATGCAAAAGCTGGGGCTGCATGGCAAAAGTTTTTTGCCCATGATCGTTGGCTTTGGCTGCACTGTGCCAGCCCTCTATGCCACGCGCACGCTGGAAAATGAGCATGACCGTATCCTGACCGCGCTACTCGTTCCCTTCATGAGTTGTGGCGGGCGGCTGCCGGTCTATGTGCTGATGGCAACCATCTTCTTTCCGCACAACGGTGGACTGGTTATTTTTGCGCTTTATATGATTGGCATTCTGGTGGCGATTGTGCTGGGGATGATATTAAGCCGCACGCTCTTTCAATCGCAGGAGTATACCCCCTTCATTATGGAGATGTCATCCTATCGGCTCCCGACGCTCAAGAATGTGTGGTTTTACACCTGGGAGCGGCTGTCTGCTTTCATCCAGGGGGCGGCCACGGTCATTATGATTGGCAGTATCGTTATCTGGTTTCTCGGTGCCATCCCCACCACGCGGGAAGGGTCATTTGCAAAAACGGAGCTTGACCATAGCGTGTTCGGGGCGATAGCCAGCACCATTGCCCCCGTGTTCAGCTATCAGGGCTTTGGCAATCAGGAGGCAAGCGGTGCGCTGATTAGCGGCATTATTGCCAAAGAAATGATCATCAGCACTATGTCGCAGATATATGGGCTGGCGGAAGATGACCATGTAGCCCGTTCGACCGATTTTGGTGCAGATGTGCGCAATATCATCACCAGCTTTGGCGAGGCGGTGTATGATATGCTCCGTTCCATTCCACTGGTTATCGGCATCAATCTGTTTGATGCGACAGAAGAGGATCAACCGTCCAGTCTGATGACGACGATCCAGCGCGGCTTTGACCGTAGCAGCAATGGGCATGGCATACTGGCAGCTTTTGCGTTTATGGTTTTTGTGCTGCTCTACACCCCATGTATGCCCTCCATTGCTGCCGAACGCCAGGAGCTTGGCAGCAAGTGGACGTGGGTAAGCGTGGCCGGTCAGTTTGCGCTGGCCTGGTTTGTCTCACTGCTCATTTTTCAAGGTGGACTGTTGCTGGGCAGTGGGTAGTGGGTAGTGGGTAGCTCACATGTGGAGACTTTTTTGGAAACCGCTTTGCAAAGCGGTTACGAGATACGGTAGCAGCGGCTTGGAGCCGCTGTAGCCACGATTTATGTCATGTCCCTCTCCGACAAGGAGTGTGGCTTG
>CAYFVX010000743.1:0-3019 GCA_964346425.1 uncultured Chloroflexaceae bacterium
CTTGCGGCGGGTATCTGCCCGTTGTATGGTGACCATGATCCCTACACGATGGCCTGGGCTGCTATAGACGAAGCCATGCGCAATGTTGTTGCGGTGGGGGCTGACCCGGACCAGGTTGCGTTGCTGGATAATTTTTGCTGGGGCAACCCCAACCTGCCCGACCGCCTGGGGAGCCTGGTGCGCTGCGCCAAAGGCTGCTATGATGCGGCGGTTACCTATAACGCGCCATTTATCTCTGGCAAAGATAGCCTGAATAATGAGTATGTGGGGGCAGATGGACGCAAACACGCCATCCCCGGTACGCTCCTCATCTCAGCTCTCGGTATCGTGCCGGATATGCAACACACGGTGACGATGGATTTCAAGCAACCCGGCAATTTTATCTACATCGTCGGCGATACGCGTAGCGAGATGGGTGGGAGCCATTATGTGTATGGTGAATGGGATATGCCACACGCTGAATGGCAGGACAGCCAGCCGCCGCAACCCGTTACGGGGGCACTGGAACGGTTGCGCATCGTGCATCAGGCGATAACCGCCGGGCTGGTGGTGGCATGCCACGACTGCTCGGAAGGGGGCCTGGGCGTTGCGCTGGCGGAAATGTGTATGGCCGGGCGCATTGGTGCGGAGATTGACCTCAGTATGATGCCCTGTGCAGCCGATTGCCGCCGCGATGACGTGCTACTCTTTTCTGAATCATTGACCCGCTTTCTGGTGGAAGTGCCGCCACAACACGTGCAGCAGTTTGAGGGATTGTGTAGCAACATTCCCTGCACGTGCATCGGGCATGTTGCTACGGTGCAGGAACTTGCAGCAACCGGTGCAGTGCTCACCATCCAGGGTATCAACGGTCTGCCCGTCGTATGGGCACGGGTGCGGGATATGGAAAACGCATGGTGTGGGGATTCGTCCATCCTTTCCTCAGTTCTCCCAGGGGGGACCGGAGATGGTGGAACGGAGGCCGCGAACAAGCATCAGGAAAGTGCCGCAGTCATTGACACTTCTGGAAAGGGTCATACGGTATCCGCCCCACACCTCTCCCCCAGGGAGACGGGGATGGGAGATGAGGACCAGTCACGGCAAAGTCCGGGGGATGCGTGTCAGCCACAGAGAACCACCCACCAGCCGCGGGTGCTCATCCTGCACGCGGATGGCACCAACCGCGACCGCGAAGCGGCTATGGCATGTCAACTGGTTGGTGCCGAGCCGGAGATTGTGCATATCAACCAGTTGCTTGCTGCCGAACGGCGGTTGCTCGACTACCATATGCTCATCGTGCCGGGTGGCTTTTCCTATGGTGATGACCTGGGAGCCGGCACGCTCTGGGCCCTGGATGTGCGCTACCGATTGGGCGAAGACCTGGCTACCTTTGTTGCCAGTGGTCGCCCTGTGCTGGGTATCTGCAATGGCTTCCAGACGCTGGTGAAGGCGGGCCTGTTGCCCGGCGATGGACCAACACCGACGCCAGATGCGGCTCGCCTGCTGCCACAACAGCGCACGGTGACACTGGCACCGAATGAGTCGGGCCATTTCGAGTGTCGCTGGGTCTATCTGCACCCCAACCCGCAAAGTCCCTGCCTCTTCACGCAGGGGTTGGTCGAGCCGGTCTATTGCCCGGTGGCGCATGGTGAAGGGCGGTTGGTCACGCGCGATGAGCATATTCTGCACGCATTGCAGGTGGATGGGTTGGTTGCCCTGACCTATGGCGATGCCAGTGGCACACTGCTCGGCTATCCCACCAACCCGAATGGCTCAATGGGCAACATCGCGGGGGTGTGCAACCGTGCGGGCAATGTGCTCGGCATGATGCCCCATCCAGAGGACCACATCTTTCCCTGGCAGCATCCGCGCTGGCACCGCGGCGAATGTGGGATGCTGGGGTTACATCTGTTTGCAAATGGAGTAAACGCATGTTAGGTCATCAAGAACTGCTACAGGCAGTGCCAGATGCGTTGCACGGCACACATCTGCCCGAACTGGGCACGAAGCAAGAAGGCAAGGTACGCGACATTTACCAGCAGGCAGACCGCCGTATTCTCATCACCACCGACCGCGTTTCGGCGTTTGACCGTGTGCTCGGCGTTATCCCCTTCAAGGGACAGGTGCTCAATCAGTTGAGTGCATGGTGGTTTGCGCAGACGACGGATATTGTGGCGAACCACGTGCTGCATATCCCGGACCCGAACGTGACCATTGCCGCCGAAGCGGAGTCGCTGCCCGTTGAGGTGATTGTGCGTGGCTATATCACCGGCGTGACGAAAACATCGCTCTGGTATCTCTACGAGCAGGGGGAACGCCAGCCCTACGGCATCCCCCTGCCCGAAGGCTTGCGCAAGAACGATCCGCTACCCGCGCCGATTATTACACCCACCACCAAAGCGACGGCTGGGGGGCACGATGAGCGGCTGACGCGCGAAGAGTTGCTCACGCGTGAACTGGTGGCGGAGCCGCTGTGGGAGCAGGTGGAGCGTGTCGCGCTGGCGTTGTTTGCTCGTGGGCAGCAGGTGGCGCAGCAGGCGGGGCTTATTCTGGTAGATACCAAGTATGAGTTTGGTTTGCTGGATGGGCAACTCACGCTGATTGATGAGGTGCATACCCCCGACTCCAGCCGCTTCTGGACGCGTGCTTCCTACGAGACCGGCCAGACGCCGGAGAGCTTCGATAAGGAATACCTGCGCGTCTGGTTTGCTGAGCAGGGCTACCGCGGCGAGGGTGAACCCCCTGTGATACCAGACGATTTCATTGCGCATGTCGCAGAACGCTACATCGCTGCGTATGAGCATATGACGGGCGAGACGTTCGTACCCGGCGAGCGGCCCATCGCGGAGCGGATACAGCGGAATGTAGCCTCATACACGCTTTGAGGAGTTTGCGGGGCAGCAGCCCCGCAAAACATCCGCAAAGCGTGTAGGCTTTTTCATCAACCGCTTTGCAAAGCGGTCCCTACCGTAGCAGCGGCTTGTGGACTCTGTTGGTAAAGTCCCTCCAAGCTCTGGAAACGCAGGCGTCTTGCTTGCCC
>CAYFVX010000744.1:0-3016 GCA_964346425.1 uncultured Chloroflexaceae bacterium
GTGTGTGCGTTTTTCGACGAAGTCGAAAAACGCACACACCCCACGGTAAAATCCCATCCACGATGTTTCGTGGGGCTACCAGGATGGTTTCGGGGGGTTGCAACCCCCAATCTCCCGCTTTGCAAAGAGGCAAACCCCTACATTTTTCCCTCAGATACTACCCCACGTAACTGTTCACATTCGCGGGAAAGAAAACGAGCCGCGCACGTCTCCCTCACGGTTGCGGCTCGTCTTTTTGCCTCATTTCTGAAATTACTACCCCACTGGCTCTTGACGCACGGCTCACTGCGTGGTACTATATGGTGTGTTGCAGGAAAACAATGCAACAGGTATGTATGCCGGGGTAGCTCAGCGGCTAGAGCGAACGACTCATAATCGTTAGGTCGAGGGTTCGATTCCCTCCCTCGGCACCAGACGCAGTACCTTCACCTGTAGAAACAGTGTGAAGGTTTTTTGTTTGCGGCTGTCTGGTCATTGTAGCGCATAGCCAATGGCACTCTGCAAGTTGGCGCGGGTGCTGCTGCTGCTCAGGTCGGCTCCCAGATACACCAGCGTCTGGGTCATTGTCGGACCAATCCCCGTCAAGACCACCTGCGCACCGAGTAGTCCCCCCGCCTGGGTTGCTTGAATAAGCGCATTAGCGACCTGCGTATCCACCACTGAAACCCCGGTAATATCCAGGATAGCAATACGTGCCTGATGCGTGGCCACTCCTTCCATGCGTTTTTCACATAAGCAATGGCATAAAAGACAAATTGCTTAACATGGTTTATCATGAGGAGAGGATTTTTTCCTGGATGATTTTTGGTAGCAGGTTGTCTGTCTGCTCTGAGATCTGTCCATACCATCCGCATGTCATGGATTGCAATATGCAGGAAAAAACTTGACAGAAAGCTGATAAGAGTGGTATAATAAGTAAATTATTGTTTTCCAAGTTAATATATCTACTTGGCGAGGCATACTCAATGTCATTAGGACAAAAAATAAGTCGTTTACGTCAGGAACGTGGCCTGACTTTGCAAGAAGTTTCGGATGGTTCAGGATTGACACCTTCGTTTTTAAGTCGTCTCGAACGCGACAAGGTGAATATTTCTGTTGCGAATTTGCGCAAGCTGGCTCTGTTCTTCAATGTGCAGATGATCTATTTCTTTGAAGGAGAAGACAATCAGCAAGCTGGACAGGTTGTCAGTGCCAATGAACGGACGAAATTGAGCCTGGACGATGCTCCAGTGCAGGTCTATTCGCTGGTGCCATCCAACAATTATTTAGAATCTCGGTTAATTGAAGCAGAACCTGGTGGTGGTCAACAGGGGTTTTCAACCCGGTCCGGGCAGATGGTGTATCTTCTGCAGGGACGTTTGCGTTATCATCTTGGCGATGAAGAATATGTTTTGCAACCAGGGGATACGCTTTTCTTTCATGATGAACTTCCCTATACCTGGACGAACATCGGCGAAGAAAACGTGGTTTTGATTACGGTCAGTTCGCTTAATGGCTACGATGAACGGTAGGAAAGATAGGAGTGAGTTCTGAACCACAAGAGCTGACCCAGGAGCAAGAACAGCAAGATACATCCCCTCTGCTGGAGGCGGGAGAAGAACTATCTGAACCCGATAGTTCTTCTCCCGTTTCTGACAATACTCTCTCTCCTGTATCAACCAGCATGTCACGTCGCCGCACTCTGGGTAAACGGATTGCTCGCTGGGTCATGGTCATCATTGCGGTCGCCAGTATTGGCTGGCTTTTCTGGCATGCGCGTGAAGCTTTGTTGCCCTTTGAGATAGGGATTGTGCTTGCCTATCTTATTTTCCCGCTGGTCAATTGGCTGGAGCAGTATATGCCGCGCTGGGCCGCCATCCTGGTTATCTATATCGCGGGAACTCTCCTGTTTATCGGGTTTATTGCGTATGTTATTCCACTCTTGTGGATCCAGATTAGTCAAGTTATCGAGGGTATTCCCGAATTTAATATGCAAGATGTCCGCTCCCAGATCAATGAGTTTCTGGGCGAGTACCGCCGGCTGGTTCCCCCAGAAGTTCAGGATGCTGTGCAAGAAGGGTTGAATACGACCTATGATACGATGAAGAGTAATCTGGTCTCGTATGTCCAGCGGGCTGGCTCATTGCTTTTAACCAGTGTGTTGCAGGTTATCAATACTGTGGTGTTTCTACTCGGCTTCATCATCGTGCCTATCTGGATGTTCTTCTTGCTCAATGACTATCATGCCGGTTACCAGACCTTCAACCGCCTGATACCTCAGCGTATCCGGGCAGACTTCTGGGCAATAGTTCAGATTATCGATCGCGTCTTGAGCAGTTACATCCGCGGGCAACTTATTCTTGGACTGGTTGTCGGATGTGCCGCTGGTCTGGGCCTCTCGCTTATGCGACTATCAGGCTTTGAAGTCCAGAATATTCTGCTCTTTGCAGTCATAGCCGGCATCACCGAACTGATTCCCTATGCAGGGCCAATCCTGGGAGCCATCCCCGCCGTAACTATGGGTATTTTTCAATCCCCCACTACTGCTATTGCCATTGCCATACTCTTTTTTCTTATTCAAACCCTGGAAAATAATTTTCTGGTTCCCCGTATCATTGGCGAAAGTGTTGATATTCACCCGGCGGTGTTGATTGTATTGATGATTGTCTTTGGGCAGGTTTTTGGACTACTGGGAATCATTCTCGTCGCACCGGTGGCAGCCGCAGCACGTGATATCTTCCGCTATGTGTATGGTCGGCTTCAGGATGACGCAAACCCGGCGGGCAAACTCCCAGAGGGCTACCAAAGTCTACAACCTCCTGCCAGCATTGAAGATGATATCCCAAACCTGATACGCGAACCCGAAACAGCACCCACTGAGTAAACCATCATTCATCATCTTTGCGCTTTTTCTTGTTCTGTCAACTTGAAGAAGATCTGTCGCTATCTGTGTTCATCTGTGGTAATACCAGGTTCGGATGGATAGTTTCTTTTTACCACGGAGACACGGAGGCACAGAGAGAACAGGGTTTCCCCT
>CAYFVX010000745.1:0-3014 GCA_964346425.1 uncultured Chloroflexaceae bacterium
GAGAAGCCGGCATACTGGCGCACCGTCCAGGGGCGCACAATATACATCGTCGGGTAGGGACCACGCAGGAAGGGCGGCAGACCTGCAGTAAATCCCAGATGCTCTACCTCTTGTATGTCTTCCATCGTGTAGAGTGGCCTGACATCAATATGTTCCATCGTCTTCCAGATAAGCTCGTCGAGCGGCTTGCCGGTTTCACGCTCCACCTGCGCACGCCACTCTTCGTAGGTGTGCTGCGGAAAGTCGCTCTCATAGTCCATCGTGGTAAAATCCGGGGTCTTGTTCATGCCGTGACTCCTATCTTTTGCTGAAGGTTGACGAGCATTTCATAGCAGTTTGCCCGCAGATGGATAAAATCATCCACGCCAGCCTGTTTGTGGGCATCAATCTGGTCTTGTGGGTAGCCAGCCAGAATGACAGTGGTTTCCGGCCTGGCATCCTTGATCGCTTTTGTCAGTGGTGGTACCAGTTCCGGGTAGGTGTCGTCGGTGGAACAGATGACGACGATGGGGGCACCGGAATCCAGGGCTGCCTGCGCTGCCTCATCGGTCGTGCCAAACCCGTTATTGCCAATCACTTCAAAACCACCCACCTGGAAGAAGCCGGTAGTAAAGTCTGCGCGTGGCTTGTGCTGCGGGATAGGCCCCATATTTGCCAGAAAGACCTTTGGCGGTGCGCCTGTCTTTGCCGCATAGTCATCGGCGTTTTTGCGCAGGGCTTCAAAGTGCTGCGTTCCGCGATGGATACAGATGGGTTCAATAATGGGAGGGGTGCTGCCTTCGGTGAGCAATGTTTTGGTCAGGATACCAATGGTTGAGCCACACGCGACGGCGTCCGCAGCCGCATCTACAACCGAGCCATCAGCGGCATGCTTTGCTTTGATGAGAGCATCCAGTGCCGTGGCGCAGGCTCCCTGGTCTACAGATGCTTTGTGCTGGTCAATATGCGCTTTGCGTTCGCGGTGGATGGCTTCCCTATCAATGGCTGGTACTTCGACCGGTTTTTCTTGCAGATTGGGATACATATTGATGCCGACAAACACATCACGCCGCAGGTTCATGTTCTTGACACGCTTCTGGGCGGTCTCGGCCACCTGGGACTGGGGACGGTTGGCAACAAGTGCCTGTTCCATACCGCCCAGTTTTTCTACCTCCTGGAAGACGCCCCAGGCTTTTTTGCCGAGGTTGTCGGTGAGGTTTTCAACATACCAGGAGCCGCCAGCGGGGTCTATGACGCGGTCGAGATGGCTTTCTTGCTGCAAAATAATCTGCGTATTGCGGGCGATGCGGCGCGAGAAAAAGTCCGGTGGGCGGATAGGTTCATCAAAGGGGCTGACGTGCAGGCTGGAACTTCCGCCAACGACACCGGCAAAGGCTTCGGTCGTTGTGCGCAGCATATTGACATAGGGGTCATAGGTCGTTTTGTTCCAGGCCGAGGTGCGGGCATGGATGATCATTTTCTGGGCTGCTTCGCTCCCACCAAAGGCTTTGACGATTTTTGCCCAGAGCAGGCGGGCGGCTCGCAGTTTAGCAATTTCCATGAAGAAGTTGGAACCAAGAGAAAAGGCAAACTGCATGCTGAGGGCAGCATCATCAATGGAGACGCCACGGCTCTGCAACGCACGCAGATATTCCACGCCGGTTGCCATTGCAAAGGCGAGTTCCTGCGTGGCACTACCGCCGCCATCATGGTAGGGATGGCTCTGCACGAGGATTGTATCCATATCGGGCGCGTTGCTGCGTGCCCATTGGGTCAGGCGAGCCATTCCTTCGTAGGCGTCATCCAGCGAGCAGTGCAGTGTTCCTTCACGTGCCAGCGTGCCGAGCGGGTCTACCGCAATACAGCCGCGCAGTCCAGTCGTTGGCTTGCCCTGTCGCCGCACCAGCGCGGTCAGCATACCAGCAATCGGCACGCCATACGCGCCAGCCTGGATAAAGATAGGGGTCTGCGCCAGGTCTATCCCGTCCAATGCCTGGGCGAGATCTTCCAGGCAGGAGATAGAAACTCCATGATTGCCCGTCTCTCCCGCGGTTGCGTCGCTGGCATCAATACCGGCGCGGGTTGGTGTGTCCAGCAGCATGTTGACTGCTGTTTGCCCCCGTTCCATGTCCATGCGCAGGGCTTCGTTGAAAGATTGTGGGGTGGCATAGGAAAGCTCCTGGCAGATTTCCCAGGACTGGTGGTTGTAGCCAGAGGCATTGCTGCCCCGTAGATAAGGGGCAAAGCCGGGCAATGAGTTGATATGGGCGATGTTTTCGGCATCGTGTTGCCAGTACATCGGTTGCAGGTCTATCTCTTCATACGTTCGGGTTATCAGTTTTTTCTCAAAAGGGACTCCCTTGAGCGTTTTTTCGGCGGCTTCTCGCCACTCTTCATACGTCGGTCGGGAGAATTGGTCAAAGAAATGTTCTTCCTGTGGCATAAGCATCCCCTCACTAACAGATACATCACGCAGTCTGGCGTGACGCTATGCCTGTTTTTAAAATTTACGAATGGTTTTCGGGAATGGTGAAATCCCAGGCTTTGCTCCACTCCGTTAATTCCCGGATCTTTGCGAGTACGTTCTGATGGTCCGGGTGGTCGCGGTAGCGTTGTAATGCGTCGTAGTCATCAAAATGGCTGAAAACGCCAAAGGTTGCCGACCGTTCTGCGCCAATTTCGTCGCGCACCACTTCATAGAAGCGAATTTCTGGAATAATCCCTTCCAGAGCGCGGATAGAATCGATCAATGCATCAATCTGGTCATCAGAAACATCCGGACGTTTTCCAAAGAGGACGATGTGGCGGATCATAGTATCTGCCTCCTGAGATTACGGGTATCTCGGCTTTCATAACTCTTCTGGTATCAGATAAATAATTATCAAATATAGTTTACTGTACAATGGAATAATGTCAAGGATGAGGTATTCATCATGGCCTTCGCAAAGTCTTATGTCGTATGACATAAGACTTTGCGAAGGCCATGCTACATCGTGTGCGGCGTCTGCCGCAGAGATTTCGTGTGGTTTTGGCGC
>CAYFVX010000746.1:0-3010 GCA_964346425.1 uncultured Chloroflexaceae bacterium
ACGGGCAAAACCTGTCCCAAGTGTGAGCAGGGCGAGCTTATTATCCGCTTCGGGCGCAATGGTGAGTTTCTGGCGTGTAGCCGCTACAGCAAACAGGGTGGGCCTGACTCGTGTGATTTCACCAGCAACTTTCACTATGATGAAGAGAGCAATATTGTTATAGACGAACCCGAAGGGCCGGCGTATACGGATGTTATGTGCAATCTGTGTGGTCGTCCGATGGTGAAGAAAAAAGGACGCTTTGGTGAGTTTCTCGGTTGCTCTGGCTATCCAGAATGCAAGAATATCCGTCGGCTTGATAAGCAGGGCAATCCGGTGCCGCTGCCTGAGCCAACAGGTGTTACCTGTCCTAAGTGTCAGGAAGGGGAGATGCTCAAACGACGCGGACGTTTTGGTCGCCCGTTCTATGGGTGCAGTCGGTATCCCAACTGCGACTATACCACGAATGATCTCGCTCTGGTCAGTGAATATACGCCGGAGCAAGATGGGCAACAGCCAGCAGATCAGCAAAAGTCCCAGGATGGCAAAGAGGCCACGAAAAAATCTCCCAGCAAGACATCCAGCAAGACATCCTCCAAGACATCCAAGACATCCAGCAAGACATCCAGCAAGCCTACGACAAAAACGACCACAAAAACAACGTCGAAGAGTAGCGCAAAGACAGACGATGGCACGAAGAAGGGGAGCACGAAAAAGTCAGGCACGACGGGGAAGACGTCCCGTAGTACTAAGAAGACTACCAGTTGATCCTTCGTGCTCATCGTGCTCATGTTCATAGCCCATTTTAATCCATCCTTTGCGGATGGCATACATCACAGCCATAGTACGGTCATTGACCTGGAGCTTGCGCAGTATTGAGGTGATATGGTTTTTGACCGTCTGACTGCTGATGTTGAGTTCGGTGGCTATTTCTTTATTGGAGAGGCCCCGCGCAATACAGTCCAGTATCTCTATTTCGCGGCTGGTGAGTGGGGCAAACAGAATGCCGGACTGGTCATCTTCGGAGGCTGCCAGTTCGCGGAATTGATGCAGCACGCGTCGGGCAACATCTGGCCTGACGACGACCTGCTCATTGATGAGATAGGCGCCATTGGCTACTTCTCGGATGGTGCCGATTAGTTCAGTTGGGTGAACGTCTTTGGAAGAGTAGGCCGATGCGCCAACTTTGGTGGCCTGGTAGAGATGTTCGTCTTCATCATAGACGCTCACAATGATAATGTTTATCTGGGGGTTATGGCGCTTGATGACGCGTGCTACTTCCAACCCATTCAGGCCGGGTAAATTGACATCTATCAGAGCCACATCTGGCATCAGGCGATCGGTGAGTTTGATAGCTTCCTGCCCGTTTGCGGCTTCTCCGATGACTTCCATATCTTGCTCTGTTTCCAGGCTCCAGCGAATGCCCTGACGAAATAAAGGGTGATCGTCAACAATCAATATGCGTATTTTTTTGGTCGTCATAGCGACAATTCCCTTCTATGGGTAAATTTGGTAGTTATCACGTCAGTGGCATTACCACTGATACCTCTGTGCCCTGTCCTTGCCGTGAAACAACTTTGTAGCTGGCTCCGACCAGTTCGGCTCGTTCGCGCATACTGGTCAATCCCCAGTTTTTGCGCCCGGCGCGGCGGGCTACTTCCCGCGGGTCGAAGCCTGGCCCTTCATCACGGATGGTAAGGTGGAGTTTATCCTGTTGTCTGTTTATTATGACATGGACGGTTGCTCCACGGGCATGTTTGTGTGCATTCTGGAGTGATTCTTGAACAATGCGATACAAGACAATTTCTGCTTCCCGCGAGAGTTGTGGTAACGGGTCGGCTTCAAACACCACGTTGGTGCTGTAGGCGTCACGATGACGCTGGATATAGTCTTGCAAGGAACCCACCAGGCCCTTTTCATCCAACTGGCCCGGTCGCAGGTCTGCAATAAAATGGCGGACTTCTTGCAATCCTTCGCGGGTTGCATCGCACAGCCGGTCTAGCAGAGATTGTAATGGTTCCATCCGTTGTTCTTGCAACAGTGTGCGTGATTTTTCGAGGCCGATCAAGGTATTGGCAAGCACCTGTGCCGGGTTATCATGCACTTCGCGGGCCAGACGCACACGCTCTTCTTCGCGGCCCAGGATAACCTGCGCCCGCAATGCCTGCATCCAGGGGTCGGCTCGCTCTCCTTCGTCTTCACCATCAAGCGTTGAGCTGCTCATTTCGACCTGGCGGACAAGCTGGTCAAGTTGTTTCTGGGACCGTTGCAATGCCTGCGCTTCGCGCGTCAATGTGCTGTGGGTCTGGCGCAGGGTTTGTTCACGCGTTACTAACCCATCCAGCGAAGGCAGGTTGCGTTCGGCTGCAAACTGGCGTTGCATCATTACCTCGTCCAGCGAACGCTCTGTTTGCCGTAGCTCATTGGTAATTTGTTGGCTCCGCTCCTGCGATGATTTGATCAGTGTCCGCAAACGTTCAAGCATTTCGTCAACGATGGCATGGGCGGAATCTGCCAATGAAGAAGGTTCCGTATTCATCGTCTTCCCTTTAAATTTCCCTGATAAACCTGCTGGTCAGGGTAAACGTCATTGTCTCTTATCTTCCCATTTGTTGCAAAGTTGGGGGTAGCCCATTCGTGAAAACACACTATCTGATAGTACAGTATAGCATAGCATCTTGGTCAATTAAACGTACTAAAGACACTAGTTTGGGCTATTTGCCGGTTCTGTTTTCCCTCAGCAGGTGTCACCTGCGGTTCGTTTTGCTTGCGCATGGCAAAAAACGCATGCAGCCGTTTGCCACAAGGTTGCAGTGGGGGTTGGGTTTTGCGGCGAAGCCGCAAAACCCAACCCCCGCTAGAATGGGTTGGACGCCCCTGCGTGCGTTTCCTGCCCGTTTGTAAGCAGAACTTGCAGCGGGGTGAACGCCGTTGAGGGAGGAAACTCCTCAATGGGTGTCACTTGTGGGTGTGTGCGGGAACCAGGTTCCCTCACGCTCCCCATTCTGGTGGGGTTTGTTGTTTTTTCGAC
>CAYFVX010000747.1:0-3003 GCA_964346425.1 uncultured Chloroflexaceae bacterium
GGTCTGGGCATTGAGCAGGTCGCTATCCTCGCTATGTCTGGTGGTGTGCCTCCCTCATTGCAGTTTGCGCAGCACTACCCGCAGCGCACTTCGGCACTCGCGTTGCTCTCATCTGCCCCATACCCCCCCCTCACCGCTGAGGAGCAGGAATTTCCTCTTCCCATCTGGCTCTATCAGGCACTCTTTCGCTCCGACTTTCCCTACTGGATGTTGCAAAAGGTTTCCCGCTCCAGTCTGGAGCCGATGTTCGATATTACCCCTGCCCTCCGTGCTGCTGCACCGCCAGCAGAGCAGGCGTTTGTGGATAGTATGGTGGATGCTTTCCAGCCAGTCACCGCACGATTTGACGGCATGCAGAACGAAGGAGCCGCGATTGACCCGTCGGCCCACTACGATCTGGCAGCGATTACCATGCCGGCCCTGGTCATTCATACCAGGGATGACCAGATAAACCCGGTTTCCTTTGGCGAATATACCGCGCAACATCTCCCGTCTGCACAATTTCTGCTGTTGGAGCGTGGGGGGCACCTGTTGCTGGGACATCATGCCGAGGTGCAGGCACAGGTCAACACGTTTTTGCGGCATGGCACGACGATGGAGTAGCGAGGAGCAAGCGACACGATTTTACGAATGCCTGCTTCTCTTCCCAGAACGATTCCCTGAAATCATCTCCCGATTTTGGGCAATCCCTTGCACAGTGCGCCTCCAGGGATTGAACCATAAAACACTCCCGCAGACCCTCGCCATCGGGTTTGTGGTGGCTATTCTGGCAGCGGTTCCCTGGTTCCCTATCCGATTATGGGCCCGGGAGCGGGCATGCTCTTTTTGACGGTAACGGAGTTGCAGAAGATCCTGCCGAGGAAATAGACCTGGTGAAAGTGGCTCCCTGCTTTTCGCATGACTCTGATGGTAGAGTCTGTCCAACTCCTGGGAGCGCAGGTGGATCGCCTGCCCCCAGGCATGGGTTTGGCGGTGCCAAACCCCTACCTGATAACCAATCCCCCCTTTCCCAACAGAGTCACAAGGACTCTGTTGGGAAACCCCATATCCTGTCCGGACCTTTGCGGCTTTGCGCCTTTGCGCGAGGCCCTGCCCGGACTTTCCCAACAGAGTCCACAAGGGGGGAAGGGGTGACGGAAGCCCCTCTCCCTGGATGGGGGAGAGGGTGAAAGCGCGGTGGAATGCCCGTTACGTTCGCGCCTATGGGGGTTGGGGTGAGGGTGCAAGCGCGGTAAACTACCCGCTACGTCTCCCTCTTTCGGCACGCATTTCCCCAACCGTTTGCCCTACGCTTTTGGCCCAATCATTTCGCCGGGCTTGACCAGTTCGTCAAACTGCTCGCCCGATAGCAGGCCGAGTTGCTCACACGCCTCGCGCAAGGTGGAGCGTTCTTCATAGGCTTTCTTGGCAACTTTCGCCGCGTTGTCGTAGCCGATGTGCGGATTGAGTGCGGTCACCAGCATCAATGAGTTGGTCAAGAACTGCTCGATCTGCTCGCGGTTGGGTTCAATTCCCACCACGCAGAATTCGCGGAAGGAGTGGCAGCTATCTGCCAGCAGGCGAATGGAGTGCAGCAGGTTGTAAATCATCACCGGCTTGAAGACGTTGAGTTCAAAGTTGCCCTGCGAACCGGCGACGGAGATGGCCGTGTCGTTGCCAATGACCTGCACACAGACCATCGTGATGGCTTCGCTCTGCGTGGGGTTGACTTTGCCAGGCATGATGGATGAGCCGGGTTCATTGGCGGGCAGGATGAGTTCACCGAGGCCACAGCGGGGGCCAGAGCCAAGCCAGCGTATATCATTGGCTATCTTCATCAGCGAAGTTGCCAGCGTTTTCAGTGCGCCGCTTGCCATGACGATGGCATCGTGGCCGGCGAGCGCGGCAAACTTGTTCGGTGCGGTGACAAACGGCAGTTCGGTTATTGTGGCTATTTTCTGCGCCACCCGCCCGGCAAATTCTGGGTGGGTGTTCAGGCCAGTGCCGACGGCTGTGCCGCCCAGCGCGAGTTCATACAGGTGGGGTAATACCCCGCGCAATCGTTCCAGGTCCTGGTCGAGCTGGGTGACGTAGCCGGAAAACTCCTGCCCCAGCGTCAACGGGACGGCGTCCATGAGATGGGTGCGGCCGATTTTGACGATGTCGGCAAATTCTTTGGCTTTGGCATCCAGGGCATCGCGCAGTTTCACCACATTGGGCAGCAGCACGTGCGTCAGTTGTTCAACCGCGGCTATATGCATGGCGGTGGGGAAGGTATCGTTGGACGATTGCGACATGTTGACGTGGTCGTTGGGATGGACAGGTTTTTTGCTGCCCATTTCTCCGCCAGCCAGTTCAATAGCACGGTTGGAGATGACCTCGTTCGAGTTCATGTTGCTCTGCGTGCCACTCCCCGTTTGCCAGATGCGCAGAGGAAAATGATCGTCGAGTTTGCCATCAATGACTTCTTGCGCAGCAGTCAACATAAGTTTTGCTTTATCTTCGGGCAGTTTGCCGAGGTCACGATTGACTTCCGCGGCGGCCATTTTCAGGATACCCATAGCGCGGATCATTTCGCGCGGCATGATGTCCAGGCCAATGTCGAAGTGATGCAAGGAGCGTTGCGTTTGTGCGCCCCAATAGCGGTCGGCTGCGACTTCGATAATTCCCATACTGTCGGATTCGGTGCGGACCGCACCAGTCGGTTGTTCCATCATAACGTACCATACCTCCTTGTACTAAAAACTGTGGAGCGGCCACTCAGCCACTCAGCACACGCCACTCATTGTACACCCCTTATCATACCATGTTCGCCTGATTACTTTTGAAACGCAAAGGCGCAGAGACGCAGAGATACAGAGGAGCAAAGAGAAAAACAGCACAATCTGTGTTCATCTTTGTCAACCGCTTTACAAAGCGGTCGCGGGATACTGTAGCCGCTGGATTCCCATAGGCATCAACTTAACGGATATTCCAACGCGCTTTCACCCTCTCCCCAACCCCTCTCCCATCCAGGGAGAGGGG
>CAYFVX010000748.1:0-2999 GCA_964346425.1 uncultured Chloroflexaceae bacterium
CAGCGGCTCCCACACCCCGGCAGGGCACCGGAGTTAGCGGATTGCCTTCACTTCAAGCGCGTCAATTTGAATTATTCCACTATTATTATTCGCAGCATACCATGTTACCCCCCCATTTTTGAAGGTATCATCAACAAATCGTTTCCGTTGCTCGTTATTAACAAGTGAAAGATAGATATTCCCATGGACCTCTATGGAAAATTCCTCGTTTTCATCTGCCCCTCTGAGAAACTGTTTGAAAGGCTTTCCAATGGGAAATGTCCCCAAGCCCCGAAAAGGGTCATTCACGAGCCAATCGCCGCACCATCACGCGGATCATCGCAATATATATCCACGCTTCGCTGCTCGCTGGCAATCGTTCATAATCCATACTCAAGCGACGACATCGCAGCAACCATGCAAACGTTCGCTCGACCACCCAACGTCGGGGCAACAACACAAACCCTTTGCTTCCTTCGGGGCGCAGGACACGATCCAGGATGATTTTGCATCGGTTCCAGGCCCAGTCCAAGATGGTCCCACGGTAGCCCCCATCCACCCAGACCCGACGCAATTTCTTCGTGCCCCCTTCGCGCCGAGTCAGCACCAGACGGGCCCCTGCGTTCTCCGAGAGCGATGCCACGGTAACAACCACCTTCAGCAACAAGCCCATGGTGTCCACCAGAATATGACGTTTGCGGCCTCGTACCTTTTTGCCACTGTCATATCCTCGTTCCCCACCAAGATGGGACGTTTTTACACTTTGGCTATCCAATGCTCCCGCCGTTGGATGCTTGTGTCTTCCCACTTTGCGTCGCACCTGTGTTCGCATGGTTTCGTGGATACGGTACCAGGTACCATCATCACGCCATTGGCGAAAATAGGTATAGACGGTTTGCCAATTGGGATACTCCCTCGGAAGCATTCGCCATTGGATGCCGCCCACCAGAATGAACAAGATAGCATTGATGACCTGACGCATATCAACTCTTCTTGGTCGTCCCCCTCGCTTGGCGGACGGGATAAGATCTTTGATACAACACCACTGACGGTCGGTCAGGTCGGTAGGGTATTGTTTCATACAAGAACATCCTTGAAACAAAAGAGAACTCTATTTTCAAGGATACCATATCTGACAGAACCAGTTCCTTTTCAACGGGTCGTTCATAGACACCTTTCCACATAAGGTTTTGTTTTATCCCTTCAGAAAGGCACAAAAACCGTATTTGGCTTTCTAATGCTTTTCAAACAGTTTCTGAAAACATAGCATATCGTTTTGTATGGTAATTCCACACGTGCTTTTTGTATCAAACAGCAATGTACCATGTAGAATTAGATGCGATTGCCCTGGGGGTTGGGGGAAAAGACCCCAGGGCAATCGCATCTAAATCCGGGTTGCGTCCAGGGCCCTGATGGAGCATACTATCATAGTGGTAGGTATCAACAGTATCGTAAGCGTTCAGGGGGGGCGCAGCAAATTTGACAATTTCGCATTCTGGCGTATCATAATCCCTATGACGAACGAACTCTTGCCACCTTCCATCAGCGCAGACGACTGGGCCACCACCCCCCCGGTGGTGCAAGCCCTCGTCTTTGCCTTGCTGGAGACCAACAACCACCTTGAGGCCCAATTGCTTGAACTCAAAGCGCAAATGAACCAGAACTCCCGCAACTCCTCCCGCCCGCCCTCATCTGATCCACCCAACACCCCACCCAAACCGCCTCGAACCCCACGCGGCAAACCCCGCTCTCGCGGGGGACAACCCGGTCACGAAGGCCAGACCCGCGACCTCGTTCCCCCCGACCGGGTCAATGAATTCGTTTCGCATCACCCGACGGCCTGCCCCCATTGCGAAACGGCTCTCGCTCCTGACCTGCCTGATGCGGCTCCTGTCCAGCGTCACCAGGTCTGGGACATCCCCCCAATTGAACCATCCATCACAGAGCATCAGATGCACGCGGTCTGCTGCCCCTCCTGTCAGAAGCAGGTGCGGGCTGCACTCCCAGACGAATTCCGAGCGGGTTATGGCTCCCACGCAACCGCGATAACCAGTCTGTTGCATGGCCGCTACCGCCTCAGCGTGGACGAAACGAGCGAGGTTTTGGAAGACCTGTTTGAGTTGCCGATGAGCACGGGGAGTGTGGTGACAAGTTGTGAGCGGACGAGTGAAGCCCTGAACCCGGCCTACGAGGAGGTGTCGGCGGTGCTCCCGCAACAAGCCATCGCCAATGTGGATGAGACTGGTTGGAAACAGAACGCCATCTCCCACTGGTTGTGGACGGTGGTCACGCCTGTGGCAACGCTTTTCCATATCAATCGAAGCCGCGGAGGTGCGGTGTGGCAGGGGCTGTTGGGAACAACATTTGCGGGCATTCTGGGTTCGGATCGCCTGTCTGCGTACAATCGGCATCCGACGGAGCGACGACAACTCTGCTGGGCGCACCTGAAGCGCAACATTCGAGGGATTGCGGACCGTGGGGATGCGGCCGGGGAGTGGGGAAGCGAAATGCTGGCGTGGGTGCAGAAGCTGTTTGCGCTCTGGCATGCCTATCAAGAAGGGGCAATCAGTCAGGCGACCTGGGAGGTTGCCCTGGACTATGTCAAAGATGGGGTGTGGGAACAGTTAGAAGCGGGAAGGCAAGTGGCGTTGCCGAAAGCCCAGAGCCTGAGCCGGGAATTGATGCGGCTGTGGGATGGGTTGTGGGTGTTTGCGTCGGTGGAGGGGGTGGAGCCGACCAATAATGCAGCGGAGCAAGCCCTGAGACCAGCGGTGCTGTGGCGCAAGGGGAGTTTCGGAACGCGGAGCGAAGCGGGAAGCCGTTTTGTGGAGCGCATCCTGACGGTGCGGGAGACGTGCCGTCGGCAGGGGAAGCCGCTGCGCCAGTTTGTGACGGAGGCGGTGGAGGCGTGCCGCCGGGGAGAGCCGGCTCCGCGGCTCCTGGCGGAGACCCCCTGAACGATTACAATTATTTTATCCATTACCGACAGGAAGGGTTTCTGAAAATATATTTGCCATTTG
>CAYFVX010000749.1:0-2996 GCA_964346425.1 uncultured Chloroflexaceae bacterium
GGTTCGATCATCAGGGTGTAAATATGGGGCAGTTCATGATTGCCACAGAGCGTGATAAGGGCGTCGCCAAAGGTTGCTTGCAATGCGAGCACATCCAGCACTATGTCGAGCGAGTGGTCGGGAGCGTTTTTGCGATGGATAAGGTCGCCCATCAGGATGAGGTAATCTGCTTTGCCCTGTGCATGCAGGGTGAGGAAGCGATCACGATGGCGCTGGTAGGCGTCCCAATCACCGTGCAAATCGGTGACGATCATGGCGTTGCCTGATGCAATAGTCCAGAGTCGTGAGGTATTTTTTTGCAGGGTCATATTTGACAATCTGTTTGAAGGCTTCTATTATGAGTCATAGTGCTTGATTGATTGATGGTAGCCGTGTATTGATTGGTACACGCAAAAATGTTGCAGGTGGTATAAGATTATGAAACTCAAACGAAAACATCAACGTTTCTATCGCGGTATTTTGCTGGTTATTGCGCTTATCCTTATTCTCGCCCTCTGTCTTCCCTCGTTCATGTTTGTGAATCCAACCGTCAGCCCATGAGCGCAGGGGAGCGTGCTACGGCAATGAGCGATACATGTTGTTTTTTCGCATGCCAGGTGGCAAAGTAAAGTATTATTATCGTTCCTTTGATATGTAGCATTATTGCGTAGCACGACGTTGCGTTTGCGTGCAACCAAAGAAACGAAACGCTCCCAGATATGCATCCAGTTCCGGCTATGATTCGTTTGCGGGCTGGGGCTGAAGGGATACCTTTGCAATTTACGCACGGTATTCTACCACACTCTTTGCGGGATGACAACGGGGGAAGAAGCGGCTCTATGATGGACCGGAGAGGATGGACTGGAGACCCGTGGACAAACATCGGACACCTGCCGCAGTCACTGATACCGCTGGTAAAGAGCCATATGGTACAAGAATATCTCCCCCCCTTGTAGCTTTTGAGGGAGGAAGACGGAGATCAAGTTTAGTGCTGGTAAAAGGCCGCTATTGCATCAAAAACACCGAGCAGCACATCGAGATTGACCAGATAGTAGCGGTCACTATCTAGCAAAATGGTATCGTTCGCGAGTTGCAAAAACTGCCAGCTTTCGCCGGTGGTAACGCAGCCAAAGATGCTTTGAACATCATTGCCTTCCCGTTCGTTGAAGATTCGCGCCCCGACCATCTGCGCGGTACACTGCCCCAAACCGGCCTCAACATCGTTCTTTTTGGCTTCCACCAGCATAACAATCGGCGATTGCAGGATGGGTAACGCAGGACTATTGGTGAGAATAAAATCACATTCGCCGGTAAGCCCCTGCTCAGGCGCGACATCCAGACGTTGCCCCGAATAGAGTGAGCAGGTGGAGCGGCTACGTTCGATGCTGGCGAGCAGCACAGGCACAACGATGAGTTCGGAACGAGCTTTTTCACTACCCAGTGCAAAGGGACGCCCACGATTCAACGTATCGGTGAGCCAGGCTGGAACTGCTACGGCTTCCACCTGCGGAAACAATGTGGCCCGGCTGAGTTTGAGCTGAAAAGCCTTGCAGATGTTTTCCAGGGTGAAGTCACTGTAGGTCATACGCTATCTCCCTAAAAAAGACACTCTTTTCTTCATTATTGTACCAGCTTTTCACACCTCGCACCTCGGTCATTGTGGGGAAATTGTCATCTCTCTCATCCCCACCCTTTCCTCGACTTTTCCTCATTCTAAAGCTAAATGTGAATGGATTGTGGATGAAATGTGGAGGGTTTTTGCGCCCTCGCTGTGCTATAATGATTGGCAAGATAAGGCACGCAAGGAAAGTTCGGGATAGCTTCGCATGAAAGATTTTGTTCATCTCCACGTCCACTCAGAGTATAGTCTGCTTGACGGTTACGCAACAACGAAAGCCATTACCCAACGGGCAGCCGATATGGGTATGGATACCATCGCCCTCACCGATCACGGTGTGATGTATGGTGCGGTCGAGTTTTATGATGCAGCCAAAAAGGCTGGTGTCAAACCTATCATCGGCGTTGAAGCCTATATGTCGCCCGGCGACCATAATGACCGCACCGGCAAAGCACGCTCGCCCAGCGGCAAGCATAGCTACCACATTCTGCTGCTGGCAAAAAATTTTCAGGGCTACCGCAACCTGGTTAAACTAACCACCCGCGCCCATCTCGACGGCTTCTACTATAAGCCACGCATTGACTACAACATGCTGGAACAGCATAAAGACGGGTTGATCGTCACCTCCGCATGTCTGGCTGGCGAGATCAACGACCACCTGCGCAATGGGCTGAAAGATGAGGCCCGCGAAATTGCTGCCCGCTATCGGGATATGCTTGGCCCCGATAATTACTATCTGGAACTGCAACGCCATCCAGGTGTGGCTATTCTGGAAGAGCTGAATGAGGAACTGGTGCGTATCGGCAAGGAGCTGAATATTCCGCTAGTGGTGGCAAACGATGCCCATTTTGTGCATAAGGGAGATGCAGAAGCCCACCGCCTGGTGCGTGCAATGGGCTTCAACACGACGTTGCGTGAACTGTGCGGCAAAGAGCCAGAACTGGACGATAGCTACTATCTGAAAAGTGGCGATGAGATGTGGGAAGAGTTCAAACGGTATGGCACCGCACCGCTGGAAAACACCCGTGCCATTGCTGAACGCTGCAACCTGGACCTCGATTTCGGGCGGGTAGAATTGCCGGAGTTTGAAATTCCCGAAGGGCATACCGCATCCTCCTACCTGCGCCTCGTCTGCGAGCAAGGTTTGATGCGTCGCTTCAATGGGCAGCAACCCCCCGATCACTATATGCAACGACTGGACTATGAACTGGACGTCATCAACCAGACCGGCTTTCCGGATTACATGTTGATTGTCTGGGATTACGTCAAGTTTGCCCGCTCACGCAACATCCCCTGCCTGCCGCGTGGCTCGGCCGGTGCCTCGCTCGTGCTCTATAGCCTGGGCATCACCGACGTTGACCCGGTGGCGAATAAACTGCTGTTTGAGCGTTTCCTCAGC
>CAYFVX010000750.1:0-2992 GCA_964346425.1 uncultured Chloroflexaceae bacterium
CGCGGCTACGATTCCCAACAGGGTTCTTGCCACCGAAAAAGTCTCCACATGTGAGGCGGGCAGGCTGCCCGCGCTCCCAGGAACCACGTTCATGTTCGGGTAAATAGTTGCGAAAACTGGTGGAATAGAGCGCATTGCAGCGGCTCCGCACTCCGCACTCCGCACTCCGCACTCCGCACTCCGCACTCCGCAGGTACGACACCACCTGCCATACTCTATGCTACAATAGGAAGCACACACGAGCACTGACGACCTTGTCTGGAGCAGGAAAACCATTGCAGAATGGAGAACCAGAAGGAAACAGCCTGGCAAAGAAGTATGCTTTTCATCCGTCTGCTCACACTCATCATCTACGGGAGTACCTACATCCTGGGATTGGGCATCCAGCTTCAATGGTGGCATACGCGCCGCATCCATTGGGTCCATCATTCACTGTTCGACGGTATCTGGGCAAGCATTCTGGCAACCGCAGCGATGGGATGGCGGCGCAAAGTACGGGCATGGTATGCGCCGTTGACCGTGCTGCTGTGGATGGCTCCCCTGCCACGGTTTCGGGCTGGCGGACGAATACACCAGGTGCTGGCAACGGCTGGTCTGCTCAATCTGTTTGCCGCACTGTTCATACCAGTGAGGAGTGACGAGTGATGAGTGATGAGCGGTTGCAATGCACTTTGTCATACCAGTTTTCGCAACTGTTCACCCGAACATGAGGGTATAATGAGCAAAGAACCAGACACATGGTCGTAATGACAGTATCGTGTGCGTGCTCTCTCTAGTCTCATAAGGATATGATCGCGTATGGAACTCTTTGATGCAATTCTCCAACGATACACCACCAATGGTCCCTTCGACAAAAAACCGGTTGACCCGGTGCATAAGCAACGTCTGATACAGATGGCCTCCCGTGCTCCCTCGCATTTCAACTCACAACCCTGGCGGTTCGTTCTGATTGAAGATGAAGCCCGGCGCAAACAGATTGGCGACCTCGCAGGCGAATCTATGCGCCGCCTTATTGAAGAAGGATCATTCTGGCAACAATACTGCCGCTACTTCCGCTTCAGCCAGGATGAGGCAGAGGAAAGCAAAGATGGTATCCACTTCGATAACATGCCGCCGGTGCTCAAACCATTTGCCAAATACCTGTTTACCGAGCAGGGAGGCAAAGTGATGAACGCCTTGCAAGTGCCACGCGTGCTGGCAAACGATGCACGCAAACTGGTGGGCGAATCCCCGCTGATACTCGGTATCGCGCTGACGCGTGACGAATATAAGCCCGACGAGCTTTCGGGCCTCTATTCGCTCATATCACTCGGCGCAGTCGTGCAGACTATCTGGTTGACCGCTCTCGCGCAGGGTATGGGCATCCAATTCATCAGCACCCCGCAGGAGATACCCGAAAACTGGGCCAAGCTGGTGCAATTGCTGGAAATACCCGATGATTATGAACTGATGGCAATGTTTCGCCTGGGGTATACCGACCCCACTATCAAGCGGCCCACGATTGACTGGACGTCGCCACAACGCAAAGGAGTTGCAGACCTGGCGTTTCAGGAGAAGTGGGGCGAGCCAGTAACACCCCTGGAAACACAAACACCGGAGAAAACAACACCCTGAAAAACCATACTACAAGGGATAACGAATACCACACGTACCGCAATCCCTGACAGAAAGATCATGCAATACCTGACACGGCGGGTTTGAAAACCTGTCGGGTTTTATAACTTCAATATTCTTACGTCAATTTGACTACCGTACAGAAAATTCATGCTACTCTCGAAACCGTTCTTCAACCAGGATTTGCACGTTTATGGTGATGGGAATGGGCAATTCTTCTTTGAGTAGGTATGCAAGCAACCGCAGTCCTAATTGGAAGAGGCTCAGGTCACATCGGTCCGTCCGATGAATAATCGCCACCCAATCATCACGTTTCGCCACAACACCGAGGTAGATAATCCAGATGTACGCCAGACACGCAGCAATCATCAGGCGAGACAGCCGCGCAGGGTCGGACACATGACTCTTATCCAAATGGAATCCACGGCTCTTTTGATCCGAGAAGAAGGTTTCAATATGCGCTCGCAGCCGATACCAAGCACACGCTTCCTCGGCCAATTCCAGATTCGTGACCAGGGACAACGGTTCATCCTGCCCTTCGTCCCACACCCGTACAATCATGACGGGTCCATAGTGGTGCGCGGTCATCTGCACCCCGGCGATACCGTAGCATCCTCCAGGAGCAATGAGCAGGTCGCTCACTGTTATCTCTTCCTCCTCAATCGTCAGGACCGTGTTGACCGCGACGCGACACGCATAGTTCCATCCATATTGCTCAACAGCGGCTTGCAATGCAATACCATCAAACTCACCATCACCGACCATAACCACATGAGCACCAGCAGGAACTATTGCCTGCACCTGGGCCAACACCTCCAAATGCACGGTTTCCGGGAAATGTCCCTTTTTGCCCTGCACCACAACCCATGCCAACGGCAGGGCTCGTCCCTTATAGATGACACTCACCATCAGCGTCACACATCCACGCCCTACCGCACTGCCATCAATGGCTAGCACAATGGTTTGCAGAGCCAACCCCGCCAGCAGGCTCTGGGCAAAGGGGAGAAAACACAACTCCCACGAAACCGCATCATTCTGGATCCAATGGGAAAATCGTTTTACCACACTGGACGGTTTCGCACCAAATCCCGGTGTATGGTCGGCGATTTTGCTTGTATGGACATGGCAACTGCCCACGATTCCACAGATAAGGGCAACCAGGGTATTGATGTATTTTTCCCGATGCCCGGTTGGTTGCTCTGGATACATTTGCATAATAGTTGTTTTTATGGCACGATACCGTCGTTGGGTGTCACTCATGGCGGCTCCTTTCTTTATTGGGCGGGTAAATGTATTGCCCATAGCCTACCATAAGTGGCACTTTTTTACCATTCTTTCTCGATTAGTTATCCGTACATATTTTCTGTACGGTAGTCAA
>CAYFVX010000751.1:0-2988 GCA_964346425.1 uncultured Chloroflexaceae bacterium
AGCAGAGAAATGTGCTTGCTGGCAAAACGGTGATGGCAATGCATACCAGTGACGAATGATGCGTGATGAGGGATGCGTGATGAGGGATGCGTGTCTGCAATTCGCTTTATCGCACCAGTTTTTGCAACTCTTTACCCGAACATGGTATCAGTACCAGCAATTCGTGGTATTCGTGGTATTCGTGGTTCCAACCTTGCCCGAATCTTTGCACCTTTGTGCCTTTGCGTGAGGCCCTGCGCGGACCTGGCAAAACTGCTTTGCACAAACGGCTATCCGTGGTAGCATGGAACCATCATGAAACCACCGCGCATCGCCTATTGTTCACCGGTCAACCCGGCACCATCAGGAATATCTGACTATAGCGAAGAGCTTTTGCCCTATCTGGCGCAATATGCAGATATAACACTGTATGTCGAAGATAATCTTCGGCCCGACAACCCGCACCTTATGCACCATCTGGAGGTGCAGCCGCTACGCAAGCTGGAACGGACCCAGCGCAAAACCCCCTACGATGCCATCCTCTACCATATCGGCAACAGCCCGGTGCATGCGGACATCTGGCAGGTGGCGCAACGCATCCCCGGCGTTATTGTTCTGCACGACTTTGTGCTGCACCACTTCATGCTCTGGTATGCGGCAAATGTACAACACGACATAAATCAATACGTGCGCGATATGGCTACGCGCTATGGCAAAGAAGGCGACCATGTCGCGCAATTGATGATCCGCGGTCGCTTTACCGAAGCGGCCTTTGAATTCCCCTACTGTGAGCCAGTGGTTGCTGCGGCCTATGGCCTGGTTGCCCATAGCCAGTATGTGCGCGAACGGGTGACTGCACTACGCCCCACGCTGCCGGTAGGGGTGGTGCCAATGGGCGTCCCGCTCCCGCCCGCTATTCCACGCGAGGATGCACGCCGCCGGCTGGGGTTGCCGCAGGATGCGTTCATCCTGGCAAGCTTTGGGCATATCAATGCCTACAAACGGTTGGAACCAATGCTGCGCGTCTTGCTAGAACTCCACAGCGAACGACCGAATACCCGCTATATCCTGGTGGGCAGTGTGTCGGCAAATTACGATGTCCAGGGGATTATCCAGCGGATGGGCCTGAACGATGTCGTGCAGATTACGGGCTATGTGCCGCGGCAGACGTTTGAAGAGTATGTGGCCGCCACCGATATTTGTATCAACTTGCGCCACCCCACCGCGGGTGAAACCAGCGCAAGTCTGCTGCGCTTGCTGGGCGCAGGCCGCCCCACGCTGGTCAGTGCTACCGGCTCATTTGCGGAATTGCCCGCACACGTGGCAGCCCAGGTAGACGTTGATACCAGCGAACGGGAACTCTTGTTGGCATATTGTCGCCTGCTGGCAAACCGGCCGGAGGTGGCCGACGCGCTGGGAGCCAATGCCCGCCGCTTTGTTGCCCATTGCCATACATTGCAACGCTCGGCCCAGATGTATGCCTTATTCCTGGCACGGCTCTATCGCTGGCCTGCCGTGCAACGGGTGCGCGAGCAACCCTTGTGGGAGCCGGGTGGGGCAACGCTCCCTCCATCCGTCGCAGATTACCTGCATCCCGCCGCAGGGCAACCAGCCCCATGCGAGGAGCAAAGCCAGGCAGAACCGCTTGCGGATATGGTGTCGCAGGTTGATGGACTTCCCATCCCCGATATTGCGCAACGACTCGTTGATATAGGTATAACCGAACACCATGACGCATTCCTGCGCACAGTGGCGGAGCGTCTCCAAGAAATAGAGTGGGCAGAAGATTGATACCATGTTCGTCTGGTTACTTTTGAAACACATACGAAATCAAGCGAATCTGGTGTGAAGAGAGACAGGAAAGAACAAGCGAATGCAGAAAATCCAGGCACTATTTTGGAATACGCAACAGCATCGGCTCCGTGCCTTCTGGCGACTGGTGGGCTTTCTACTACTGGCAACACTCCTGAGCATTGTTGTCACGATAGTCGGTGGGATAGGTGTTGGTCTCGTGCAAGTAAGCGGTATCGAACTGCCCATGATGCAGATGTTACTGCCCATGGGCATGATCGTCACGCTGCTTGCCGTCAGCCTCAGTCTGTTTCTGGCTGGTCTGTTCCTTGACCGCCGCCCGTTTGCCGATTTTGGCTTCCACATGAGCAGGCAATGGTGGCCTGACCTGGGCTTTGGCTTGTTGCTGGGAGCGGTGCTGATGACTATGGTCTTCCTGGTGGAATGGTCGCTGGGCTGGGTTACCATTACCAACACCTATCAGGTGCCGCAGGAGGGCCAGTCATTTCTGCTGGCTTTGCTGCAACCCCTCATCATCTTTCTCTGTGTCGGTATCTATGAGGAATTACTCTCTCGCGGCTATTTGCTGCGCAATGTAGCGGAAGGGTTGAATATTCCACGCCTCCAGCCGCAAGGAGCGATTATTATTGCCTGGATTATCTCTTCGGTCGTCTTTGGCCTGGGGCATTTCAGCAATCCCAATTCCAGCCTCATCAGCAACATCAACCTTGTTCTGGCTGGCATCTTTCTGGGGCTGGGCTATATATTGACCCGTGAGTTGGCAATGCCCATCGGCATCCATATTACATGGAACTTCTTTCAGGGCAATGTGTTTGGGTTTCCCGTGAGTGGTATCGGCTCTTTTGCGGATACCTCCTTCATTGCGATTGAACAGGGTGGGCCGGATGTCTGGACCGGTGGCACTTTTGGGCCGGAGGCTGGCTTGCTTGGTGTTGTTGCCATTCTGACCGGCTGTTTACTTATTGTCGGTTGGGTGAAGGTATGGTATGGTGAAGTGCGGTTGCAAGAATCGCTGGCACATTTCACACCACGGGCACGTGCAAAGCAGTCTGTAGACGATGAACCGTATGGACCGTAGTCCATTTTCATGGTATCAATGGTACAATAGGAGGATGAGAAATCCGTATTGCAGGGGGATACTTCCCTCAACAGGTTTCACCTGTTTTGTGTGCTGCTTGCGCACGGCAAAAAACGCAT
>CAYFVX010000752.1:0-2987 GCA_964346425.1 uncultured Chloroflexaceae bacterium
GGCAGGGGGAAGGGGGGCAGACGTGGAGATAAAGAGACATCCCTATGCCTCAATACCTCTTAGGTTGACGCCCATGGGAACCAGGTTCCCTCTCGCACCCGCAAGCGACACACATTGAGCCGCAACACCCTCACCTTATTTGCACGGTGTTGGGGAACTCCACCGGGCAGATAGCCCCCTGTGGCGGGGCCGCAAAAAATCCGTTACACCCTTTCGTGTGAATTTTCCATCCACTTTTCACCTGTGATATAATAACCTTTGATTTTTCTAAGCTACAAAAAGGTGAAATGTTCATAGAAAAGATAGGATTATGTCAGAAAAAAAAGAAACGACCGTTGTCTTTACCATAGAATGTGTGGAACGTTGCGGAGTTTTGCCAGATATACGGTATGATGATGCAGGAGCTATTGAGGTTTTTATCCCAGGGGCAACTGGTGCTTCCCAGCAGGGGGAATGGGTGAAAGCGACCATTACCGAAGCCCATGACATCGTCACGCTTTCATGTGACGCAACCTCCGATGGCTTCAAAGCCATTTATATGGCACCGGTTGAACGCTATCGTGAGGCGTGGCACCCTGAAAAGCGGCATTGTACTCGGATTGACGGTGTTCCCCGTCAGTGTGGGCCATGTGGTGATAGTATTGACAATTTTACCTATCAGCTCGAGACTGATAACGATCATCTCGCCATTCAGACCGAAGAGGGGAACTATCATTTCAAACAAGATGCTTCCTATGGAGTTGAGAGTATTACGCCAGAAATGGTCAAACTCGTCACGACGTTTGTGGATAGCCACGCTATCCAGGACACGTCTGAAGAATCGTTTTTTGCCATTTTGCGGCGAGCATTGACGGAATAAATTGTACGCTTCATGCTCCATGCTGAAGATGAGTTTTTTGAGGCAGCATTTGCCTTTCATAGTCGTATGATAGGATGCGCACGGCTGCAAACAAGGTAAGGTTGTTTTGAAGTATACAAGGAGTTCTTATGCATGCCCGTTACCTGCGTTTATATTCCCTGACATTGGTTTCTGCCCTTGCACTGGCCTGGTTATTGCAACCATCACTACCCATACTCGATGGCAGTGCTCTTTCAGCCACGCTTCCGCAGATAGCTCCCGTGCTTGCAGAAGCAAGCCAGCCTGAAGACACGACTCGCTCAACTGACCAACCGACCAATGCGATAGCTCCCTATACGCTGCCAGAAATTACGACCGTCTACTTTCCGCAAACCCGTCATCATCTCAGCAATCGCTCCGGGTTTCTGGATTTCTGGCGTGCCAATGGGCAGCAGCATGTGTTTGGCTTTCCCATTACCGAAGAAATTGTTGAGAATGGGCGGGTGGTTCAATACTTTGAACATGTCCGCTTTGAGCATCACCCGGAGTTAGCGGGGACCGAATGGGAAGTTCAAGTCGGGTTATTGGGCAAAGAAGTGCAACAGGGTGGTCCCGGCTGGGATAGTATCCCGGATCCGCAAAATGGTTTGCTCTATTTCGCAGAAACTGGGCATACGCTGCAGGGGGAGTTTCTCAACTATTGGGAACGACGTGGCGGGGTGCAAATTTTTGGGTATCCCATTAGTGAGCAAATCAACGAAAATGGGCGCACGGTTCAGTACTTTGAACGGGTGAAACTGGAATATCACCCGGAAGCCATGGATCCTTTCTATCGTGCCTTTGAATATTATGGCCGCAACCTCAACACGCTCGATGAAGTTGTGGTGGGTGACCTGGGGCAGGTGGTTGCTGAACAACGCAACATCAATACCCGACCCGTGAAGCAATTGCGCGGCGCACCAAACTGGACGCCTGCGCTCTGGGCACGCCATATTGAAGTCAACCTGACGACCCAGTGGTTGACTGCCTATGAGGATGATATGGTGGTCTATCGGGCACCGGTGACGACCGGTCGACCAGGTTTCTATACCCCGGCAGGTGAGTTTGCCGTGTATGATAAGCTGCCTATGCAGACCATGCGCGGCTCAATGGGGGGCGAAAGCTGGAATGTGCCGAATATTCCCTGGGTTATGTATGTCAATGGCAGTGTCGCTATGCACGGAACCTACTGGCACGATTTGTTTGGGAGCGGTGCGCTGATGTCGCATGGGTGCATCAATCTAGCGATGGATGATGCTCAATGGCTTTATGAGTGGAACGATATCGGTACCACGGTAGAAGTGCATTATTGATGGTATCTGCGAAATGCTGTATTTAGCGTATGGAGACGATGTTTATGATTATCCGAAACCCAAAGTTTTTCTTGCCACGCCTGGGAATCGTGTTCACACTGCTGCTGCTGTTGTTGTTGCTGGTAGCCTGTGGCAGAAACACTGCACCGGTGAGTTCTGAGCAGTCTGCTTCCGCGCCGCAGGCAGAAACCGCGGCACAAAACACTTCGTCAGATACAGACGAGGTGACTGTTCCGGAACAACCCGCCGATGGTAGTGATAGTGATGAGGCTGCCGCATCATCAACATCTGGCGAGGCATTGATTGCGCTGGAAAGCGATCTGGTTGACCCGACAACGAGGCACCGCATTGCCCACGGCGAACCTGCACCGGATTTTTCGTACACTCTGCTTGATGGTTCCACGCACAAGCTGAGCGATTTGCAGGGCAAAAAAGTGATGATTAACTTCTGGGCCACATGGTGTCCACCCTGCAATGCTGAAATGCCTGATATTCAGGAGGCATCAGAAAAGTTTGCAGATGAAGGGTTTGTGGTGCTGGCAGTCAGTCAGGATATTGAAACTGAACTCATTCCACCATTTGCGCAGAAGTTCAATCTGACGTTCCCGCTTATAGCTGACCCCCGACAGCAGATTGGGAGTACTTACGGGGTTCGTGGAATGCCCTCTTCCTACTTTCTCAATACCGATGGCACTATCCATAGCATGGTGCAGGGTATGGTCAACGTGGATATTATTGAGCAAACGCTTGAAAATATCGAGGAATGACTGTCGGGTGTGTCAACAGGTGAATCCTGT
>CAYFVX010000753.1:0-2983 GCA_964346425.1 uncultured Chloroflexaceae bacterium
TATCCCGCGACCGCTTTGCAAAGCGGTTTCTAAAAAAGTCTCCACATGTGAGGGAGCGGGGGAGCGGGAGTATGTTGCAGGTGGGGGAATTTTTCGCTGACAAGAACCCCATCGCACTTCGTAGCAACGGTTTGTAACCGCTGGATTTGCCCGTGTGTCATAGCTCTTGCGCAGCTCCACGCCAGCGTTCCTGGCGAAGAGAGACATCTTCCCCCCCGAATTTCGTGAACTGGCAGAAGATGAGCCATTTTATGATGTGGCGTTGGAATGTGAGAACACACGGAAGCGGTTCAAGGTACCGGTGGAACAGTTTCCACCGGAACTGGTGGAGATAGATGAACGATTGGAGTGGTAAGCACTCCTGGTCTGCTGGCTGAACTTTGCGCACAAGGTTGACCATCGGAACGATTGCAGGACACGGGCGGACGCGAGTTCAATCGTTCGCCCGTTGGTTGTTATAGCATTGTCCATTCTCCATTATCCATCCTCCATTACTCCACCACCAGCCTCATCACCGCCACCTACGACCTGGTCGGCAACCGCACCGCTCTGTGGGACAATGGGCAACTCGTGCAGCAACGCAGCGACAACGCAGCCAACCATGTCATCGGCTGGCAATACGACGCCGCGGGCAACCTGCTGCACGACGGCACAAACAGCTACACCTACGACCCGCTCAACTCCTTTCACGTGGGTAGTGGATAGTGGATAATGGGTAGCCCGAACGCCCAGGCGACGGTTGTTGTTCTGGATATCCCTGTGCTACCATGTTCGGGTAACTAGTTGAAAAACTGGTACGCTAAAGCACATTGCAGACATGCATCACGCATCACGCACCACGCGTCATTCAACAGACATCTCTTACAAACTGGCAACCAGAGTCAGTCTCAAGCGACAGACTGAGCCAGTGTTTCAAAGACTGCTCCAGGCATTGCACACATGGTTTGGCGCATAACAGCGGCACGTATGCTCCCGTCAATGGCAAGAGCCGATATGCTATAATACCCGCAACAGCGCACAAAAAAACCATCCTGCGGTCAGAACTGACTCTGTTGGTAACGTCCGGGCAGGGCCTCGCGCAAAGGCGCAAAGCCGCAAAGGTCCGGACAGGAGATGGGGTTTACCAACAGAGTCAGATCTGCGGATGGGGAAATTGACACGACCATTCCGATAGTTGCCTTGACGCTTGCAATGATAGCACACGGGTGGACGGTTGGAAATGCAGGAGCAGGCAGAATGTGAAAGAGGTTTTGTGCTTCCATATGAACATGTGAGTGAAAACAGGCTTGAACAATGGGCAAACGCACGGGAGGATAGCCATGACCAATGTGATGATTGATATACCACCAGACATTTACCAGAAACTTGAAGATGAATCGAATCGTGCCGGCAAAGCCGTTGAGGTGATTGTGCAAGAATGGGTGGTTGAGCGCGTGTCCGCTGCTGAAATCGCCCATGAACGTGAGCAGGTGCGGGCTATATTGCGTGCGGCTGGATTGTTGACGGAGCTCGCTCCTGAACTTCAGGAGCGAGCAAGCCAGTCAACCGCTACGTTGGAAGAAGTCCAGGCAGCATTCGCCAGAGCTGGCGGAAAACCGCTGAGCGAGATCGTGATTGAGCAGCGGGGGCCAAAGCTGTGACGTATTACTATCTGGATACCAGTGCGGTGGTCAAACGATATATGCCAGAAACCGGCTCATACTGGATTGTGCATCTGGTAGACCCATTTGCTGATACCACCATATTTCTAGCGGAGATTACTCTGGCAGAAACCGCTGCTGCGTTTGCAGCCAGACGTCGGGCGTCGGATGGTATCACCCGTCAGGAACGCGATACGGCACTGAATCTCTTTTTGCAGCACTGTCGTGGTGAGTATGACCTTATTCCAGTTACCCGCGCCATCCTTCACCGGGCAGTATTGCTGACCCAGGGATATCGTCTTCGCGGGTATGATGCGGTGCAGCTTGCGACAGCATTGGCAACGAATGATGTGCTGGTTGGTGCAGGCCGCAGCAAAATGGTCTTTGTCAGTGCAGATGAAGACTTGCTTCGTGCGGCCCAGGATGAAGGGATGGCAACAGACAATCCAAATCGCCAGGGAAACCAGAATTGAACCACCTGGGACACGCGAACTGCGCATGACGCTCGACGTCCAATTTCTTTCCCACCAAATGTGTAAACTTATTCCCACTCTCCATTGGCATAAAACCAACCAGGGTGCTATACTATCAGGTATATGAACGCAGTATCAAGCAAAAGCGAGCAATACCGAGGTCCACATATGGAAGCGATTAAACTCAAAGCACGAATAGGTGCAGGTGCAGTTGTTGAATGGCTTGAACCGCTCCCGCACTTGCCTCCTGGTAAGGTGGAGATTATTGTGCTGTATGAAGAGCAGCAGCGTCTCACTGCACCAGATGTCGCTGTTGTTCTACACGAAAAAGCACCAGGAGACACCCACGAAGAGACGATAGATACTCAGGATATTCCGCTGAAAGCTGATCCCGAATGGTTGGCTCTTACCGTAGATGAACGAGCAGGACGCACCAGACGTGACCTCTCGCCTGACGAAGTTGCGGCTCGTCTGCAATGGATTGACGCGCATGCAGGATGTATCCACATCGCAGCGGAGCAGGCGATGGAACTGGCAATGGACGAATGGATCGCCGAGGAGAACCTCGGTTAGTGAAACCACTCGCCTCCATACCAACCGGAACCCATGTCTTTGTAGACACCAATATCTTTGTTTTCTACTACACCCATCAGGGAGCGTTTCAGCACGCAAGCCGTGATTTTCTCAAATGAACACAGATAGCTTTGGTATGCCTACGGCGTCTTTGTGGTTTTGTAACTGATTATCCGGTTCTGGTATCATTCCTCTGCTTGAGAACCGACACCACCAGCCTCATCACCTCCACCTACGACCTGGTCGGCAACCGCACCGCTCTGTGGGAGAATGGGCAACTCGTGCAGCAACGCAGCT
>CAYFVX010000754.1:0-2976 GCA_964346425.1 uncultured Chloroflexaceae bacterium
TGGAGATAAAGGAGACATCCCTATGCCTCAATACCTCTTACGTTCGCGCTTATGCGGCAACCCCCTAGCGTTGTTCTTCCCTGCGGAGGATCAGGTCTTGCGGACGATTGTCGTAGGGGTTTGGCGGTGCCAAACCCCGTCCCGTGCAATGACAACAGCTTGTAGCTGGCACAGGCACATCTTCAACTCACGACGGGGCAATATCCGTCAGCACTTCAGCAGGGGTGCGCACCTTTACAATTGCTGCGGCTCGCGTGCGCATCTCCTGGTCAAGTGTCACGAGTTGGCACGCATACTGTTGGGCCACGGCAACGTACAGCGCATCGGCTCCACGCAATGCACGGTCAGCGGCCAGTTCTGCCGCTTTCGCGGTCAGTTCTTCATCGAATGCCACAAACGAAATGGTGGAGATGGTGTGCATTTTCTCAACAAAGAGTCGGGCACGTATGGGGTCACGAAGCTCACGTCCCAATACACCGGCAACTTCAACAAGTACAAACAATGGGACAACAATGGGGAGTGATTGGTGTTCAAGCTGTTCCAGTAGCAGATGACTGGTTGTGTGATCGGGGTCATACGGGTTGGCATCACGGAGAAAAATATTGGCATCAAGCGTGTACATCGTCTTGTTCCGCGTGTGCTCCCCACAGTGCGGCATCCCGCTCCTGACGGTCCGTTTCCAGCCGTCGGATGAGATTAGCCTGGGGATAGGTCGTGCGTATGTCTTCGCAGACTGCGAAAAACTGTGCCCATGAGTTGTCGGCCGCAGGCGATGGTTCAGCAGGGGTGGTTCGTGGGAGCACCGCCACTGCCAGTCGCCGCGACAGGTGTTCAATCAGGCGAGCCTGCTCACGCGGGGGAAGTTGGTCTGCCAGATGTTTGATGCTTTCAAAAGTCACGACGGTCATACACTCGGCTCCTTTCCGGGTATCCTTTATTCGCGTTCATGCTGTGATTCAGTATAGCGGATAGTGTGGGTGGGTGCAATAGTGGGGAGAAAAAAGGCTGTCACTACTCACGGGGTACAAATGGCTCTACAAAGCCATGCAAATCAAGGATACATCCGAATTCAAGGTCAAAAAAGCCCGTTTTCCGTGGTGAAAAGAAACTATTCATCCGAACCTGGTATGATAATCCATCGGTGTTCAACGGTGTTCATCGCTGGTCAGGAGACGTGTTATAATCTTCATACATTGCGTGCTGGCCGTATTGCAACCAGTCGGTATCTGCAACATCATACACCAGGTTCGGATGGATAGTTTTTTTCACCACGGAGACACGGAGACACAGAGAGAACAGGGGTAATCTCCTTCTCTCTGCTCAAATCCTGGCGTCCTGGCGGTTTCTCTACCTATTCAAACGTACCTGGGAGAAGTGAGCCACAAGAAAACGCAACGCAGAACCAGCACAGAAATCAATAGAAAGGATGAACGTTTCTATGCCGCACATACCACCGCAAAAAGTGCAGATTACCTGCCCCAACTGCGGCCATGTTTTCCAGACCGATGTGTACTACCTCATTGATGTCCAGCACCAGCCAGAACTGAAGCTGTACTTGCTGGCGGGGCAACTCAATCTGGCACAATGTCCGTCCTGTCACACGCTTGCCCACATACCACTGCCGGTGGTGTATCATGATGCTGAGAAACACTCCTGTTTTATCCATACCCCCCAGGAACACGGGTTACATTCCGATGAGCAGGAACGGATTATTGGCGAGAGCACCCGATTGATCATTGACGCGTTGCCTCCCGATGCGCCACGTGGGTATTTGCTCACGCCCCGCCGCTTCATGCATCTTTCTTCCATGATCGAGGCTATTCTCGAAGGGGAGCAGGAGCGCGTACACCTGATCAGGACGCTGGCCGATGCAGTAGATGATGACCAGCAATTTATGCATTTGCTTGAACAGCATGCGGATGAGATAAATAACGAGCTGTTTGCCATGTTGAGTGCGCTGCTTGAAACCAGCACGCAACAGGAACAAAAGGAAACGAGTGAAAAACTGCGCGGGCTACGGGATAAGCTGTTACAACTGGCTGGCTTGCAAGGGCAGATGCAACACACGATGCCTGAAGACATCAATCAGGTGTTTGAGCGATTGGAACAGGCAACGGACGATGAACTTGAAGATATTATTGCCGAGGTGCGCCCGCTGATAGACTATGGGTTTTTCCAGGCGTGGACGGCGCGTATTGAGCAAAAGGAGCAGGCCGGCCAGCCACAAGAAGCGCAGCGGCTCTACCAGCGCCGGGGCCAGGTGGTGGAGATTGTTGAAAAAGTGGATAAAGAGGCGCAGGCGATTTTTGAAGATAGTGCCAATCTGCTGCGTGAGGCATTGCACGCTCCTGACCCCCGCGCTGTGCTTGAAGAAAAGAGCGACCAGTTGAACGAGGCGTTCATTATGATCCTCTCAAGCCAGATAGAAATAGCGAAACAGGCCGGCCAGCATGAGATAGCGACCCGTATGGAAGAGATGACCATGATGGCGGTTGAGATTATCCAGTCGAACCTGCCACCCGAAGAACGCTTCATCAACGAGTTGCTGCTGGCGGAGTCGCCGCAAGAAAGTAGTAAACTGATGCGGCAGAATAGCGCGATGGTCACGACTGAATTTGTGAAGAAATTGAATGAACTGGCGGCAGACCAGGAGAAGCGTGGGTTACAAGATACTGCTACCCGCCTGCGCCAGCTTGCGCGGGAAGCCGGCGCGTTGTTGTATTAGTACAGCGTTGCGTTTTGTTCTTGCCGAAATTGGACGTTATCCAACGCCTGCCCCCCTTCCTCACATGTGTAGACTTTTTTGGCTGGAGGCACGCTGTAGGGGTTTGCCGGCGGCAAACCCCTACGGGCGACTTGTCCCATTGGTATCAGGTTTTGCGAAAATCTCTACACATGTGGGGGAAGGGGCAGGGGGAAGGCTCACATGTGTAGACTTTTTTGGAAACTGCTTTGCAAAGCGGTTGCGAGATACTG
>CAYFVX010000755.1:0-2964 GCA_964346425.1 uncultured Chloroflexaceae bacterium
TTCTGGTGGGGTTTATTGTTTTTTTCGACGAAGTCGAAAAAACAATAAACCCCACGGAAAAGCTGTGGCACGCGGCTGTGTGCGGTTTTTACCGTATGCGAACATTATGAAATTTGTGCTAATACATTTCCATGATGTGACGAATCTTGTCAACATCCTCCGGTGTAACGGGTAGCCATTGGGTAACGTGCAGTTCTTGCAGAACTTCTTTCCCATGGTCATCGGTGTGCATGGAGTGCAGGACTTGCGCAATAGCATCCTGTTGTGCGGCCGCGTTATTGCCAACCAGCACGGTATGAAAGTTGACCTGCTCATCCGTGGTAAAAAAAGGTTGCACCATGCTTTTGCCCTGCTCTGAGAGCGTATCATAGGTATCTTTATAGAGCAGACCAAACTTTGCTTCGTTGCGCCAGATAGCACTGATGACGCTGGTCCAGGATTCAAAGTCCTGGATACCTGCGGGAGCAATCCCGCGATCTTTGAGGATGTGCATTGCCAGTTTGGTGGGTTGCAGGGCTTCAACGCTGGCGAGTGTTTCGCCCTGGAGCATTTCCAGTGTTGGACTGGCTATTTCAGGATTGGCGACAAAGACCACTTCATCATGCAGATTTGCAGGGCGGGCTACGGCGGTCATTCCTGCCTGGGTCAACTTGAAAGTATCGGATGGATTGGCGTAGACAATGTCCGCACGGGAGAGATTCTCGTGAAAGTCTGCGAAATCAAGCGAAATATCAAATTGGAGGTGGGTGTCGAGTTTCTGGGCAAGATGTTGAACAAAAAGATACCAGCGTTCAGGATTGCTGGCAGTGTCATGGGGACAGACCATCAGGGTATAGGTCATTGTGATTTTATCCTTTCTCTTCTCAGCTATAGACCCTGGCGAAAACTGCTGAACGTGTGAAATGAACAAATTTCGTTGCTGGCTTGTTGTGTCCTATTGGGTAACCGACGAGAAACCGCTCCTCAATTTATGCAGGCATCGTGTTGGTGATAATCTCGAGCAGGGTCAACAGGACGTTTTTGACGCTTTCCCGACTGGTTGCAACACAGGGTAAAACGCGAACACTGTGAGGAAGGTTAAGCCTCCGCCGTATATACGCTGGTGGCAGGGCGGCCGGGTCGTCTTGCTTGTTTGCGGCGACGACAAAAGGAGAATCTGTTATATGGGAGAAACGTTCCATGAGGTTGATAGTTTCGGCAAATTTTGCCGGACGGCAACTATCAACCATAACGATGTATCCCAGACACCCCATGGCGAGATGTTCCCACATATAATCAAACCGCTCCTGACCCGGTGTGCCGAAAAGGTAGAGAATAAGCTTGTCGGTGATGGCAATCGTCCCGAAGTCAAGGGCTACGGTTGTGTGCGATTTCATCTCCTTTTCTTCGTCTATCGTTGTGGAAAAATCGGTATTGACGGTTTCGATATCGCTAATAGAGTTAATAAACTGGGTTTTACCAGCGGAGAAACTTCCGGTAATAACAATTTTGAGTTGCTGCATCGTGTTCCTTCCCCTGCCCTACAGATCGCGAACGCGACGCATAATGGCGTTCATTAAACCTCGGCCGACGGATGGACGTTGTGAACCTTGTTCACCCTTGATACCTGCTTTACTCAGAGTCATTTCAAGCGCCTTGCTTTCAGTATTACTCAATTCGGGTGGTGCATCTTGTTTTCTGGTGGTTGGTTGGCTTGGTGGTGCAATTTCAACCAGCCCAATAGACAGCAGCTCCGCCACGATACGAATCGCTTTTTCAGGTTTAATCCCGGTGGCATCACATATGGCGTGAATATTCTGGCTACTGGCGACCTGGCTTAATACGCGCCACTGGTCTACATCCAGGCTGACACCACTTTCTGCACTGCTTGGTAGGGCTGCTAACTGGAGTTCGGTATCAAGCGTGATGGTGTGATAGGGCATGGAGCGCACCGGGTCGGCACGTCGTCGCATCCCTTCCAGAATGAGCCATTCTTCATCATGCTGGATCCGTACCGGGCGTTGATCCGTCGCTATTTCGTGACGAAAGACGAAACTTGCGGTATCCCAGGTAAACATCTGGATCACCGATTCATCACTCGTCGCAACGACCTGGCGTTCAGGACCACGCACAATAAAGGCGTCGATCAGCCGTCCTTCAGAGACATAGATGACGCCTCTTTCATCGTCTCTTTCGATCAGGAGGACCCCCGATTTAGGTCCCATGCGAAAGACCTGAAAGAGGTCACTCAACGACATATCGTGAAGAGTGCCTTCAAGTGCCATAGTTGCTATCCTTTATGTCATGAAATAGAATAAACATTCTTCTCTTCGTATGCTCTCTTCATTTAGAGAACGCTTGCTTCCTTGCATCCCCTCAAGGAATTGTACCAGGAACATGCGTTGGGCTGGTGGCGAACATGTACGAGTTGGATTTTTGGTTTTCCTGGCTGGAGGTATTGCAAATCGCAAATTCTCCGTTTCTCGCCAGGCAGGTAGAACGAAATGTGCCTATGGTGTATTATTCATTGAATCTAAACGATGGAAATCCCAACTTTCACACGTTTCTGTTAAGGATATTACCATACCTGACGATAGCCGACCATAGGTCAGGTGGCGAAGCTGAGCGTATGTCATCTGGCGTATTCGTTCGGTCTCCTTGTCCATGAGGTGTTTGTGATAATGGCGCATCTCCTTCGCAATCCGATGATGGGGGGGTTTGGGGTTTGGGCGGCTACGCCGCCTAAACCCCAAACCCGATGCGCATGCAGCTAACACGTATTTCCCTTTGGGGTTTACAACCCTCAGTGGGGGGGCCTGCGGGTGCGTGCGGGAACCAGGTTCCCGCACACTCCCCATTCTGGTGGGGTTTGGTTTTTTTCGACTTCGTCGAAAAAAAACCAAACCCCACGGCAAAGCCCTGGCACGCGGCTGCGTGCGTTTTTCGCTTTGTGCAAGCAGTTCTTCATCGCGGATGCAACCTGCT
>CAYFVX010000756.1:0-2963 GCA_964346425.1 uncultured Chloroflexaceae bacterium
AGCGTTGAAGCGTTGAAGCGTTGAAGCGTTGAAGCGTTGGAGCGTTGAAGCGTTGAAGCGTTGAAGCGTTGAAGCGTTGAAGCGTTGAAGCGTTGGAGCGGGCGGAGCGCAAAGCGCAAAGCGCAAAGCGCAAAGCGCAAAAGCGGTCGGAGCCAGGCCAGGGGCGGAGGATAAAACAGAGCAATCTGTGTTCATCTGTGTGCATCTGTGGTAGAAGTCATTATCCGAACCTGGTATCACTTCTCACTCCTCATACCAGGTTCGGATGAATAGTTTCTTTTCACCACGGAGACACGGAGGCACAGAGAGAACAGGGTTTCCCCTTCTCTCTGCCCGAATCTTGGCGTTCTTGGCGTCTTGGCGGTTTCTATAACTATTCAAACGTATCGGGTATCACCTCTCACTCCTCACTGGTATTAGCCCCATATGACCAGCACCTCACGTCCGGCGGGGCTGGTCGTCTGTTCGGTAGTTGTGCGCTCGGCGATGGGTGGCTGGTCGGGTCGCTGGTCGAAGATGACCAACCACCCACCTGACAACCCCAACCCGCTCAGGTAGCTATCCAGTTGGGTTAATCCTGTTGTCAATGGATTGCGTTCGCCTTTGCGCCACACTTTCAACTCCATTGCCAGCGTCACTTCCCGGTAGCGCAGACAGATATCCATGCGTCCGCTACCAATGGCATACTCCCGTTCAAGCGATCCGCCGCCATTCACGACGCGGTGCAAGAATGCCATCAGTACGAGGTGGGGCGCGATTTCGTGATAGTGAACGGTTTTGAGCAGTGGTTCGCCATGCTGACACCAGAAGGCGAGAAAGGCTGTCAGCAGACTGGTCGGGTCGAGCTTTCCATCGGGAGTGAGCCAGGAGGGAGCAATATGGGGCAGAGATGCCAGGGTGGAGTAGGAGAGCACAATGGGCAACACTTCGCGATAGATGGGGTTGGCAATGACCAGACCATACTCTGCGTCCATGCGACAAAGACCGAGGTCCTGCACAAAACGAATATCATCGGCGGGAACAGCATCAATCGTCTGCCCGGCCAGCATTGGCTCGATAACGTGGCGCACGCGTGGTTCACGGAGTCGCTCGGCAAGGCTATCCAGGTGGGTATCCTGGCGGGCTATGAGCGTTTCTTTTGCCTGCTCAATATGTTCGGGGGTGATGGGGCGTGTGCGGTCAGGAAGCAGGATGTCTACGACTTCGGCAGCCAGGGCATTGACCAGCCAGGGTTGTCCCTGTGTCAGATGAAACGCATGCGCGGTGGCCTCGGGGGTGAATACCTGGCCTGTATCGTCAGTATGTTGCTGGTAGAGGGTAGAAACTTCCTCGTGGTTAAAAGAGCGCAGGGTAATCGAGGTCACTTTGATGTTGAAGGGGCTGGCGGTGTGTAGCCGTTCGCTGCCACCAGCAGCGACTTTGTAATCGCGCACATCACGCATGCCGATGAGGGCAAGAGACCAGAGAAAGGCGTGCGGGCGGTCGGCATAGCCATCGCGCAGTTGACGCAGGACGGCTATCAGGGATTGGTCACGGAGCGCGTCTATTTCATCGAGAAAGACGACGAGCGGGCGAGGAGAGGTCTGTACCCAGAGTTGCAGGGCATTGCTGATGCGGGCGCCGGGGAGCACCGAGCGATCCCATGGAGGCGGTTGCAAATCAACTGGCAGGCGTGCGCGTGTGGCACGTTGCCAGCTTCCGAGAATGGCGTCTTCGGCATCGTGCGGGTCCTCGTAAGGAGCACCACCTTCCATCGAAACGAGCACAGCGGTATATTTGCCAGCGGCAGTTAGCTCCTGCGCCAGGGTGAACAGGGCGGTCGTTTTGCCTGTCTGCCGTGGCGCGTGCAGGACAAAGTAGTTTTTGCGGTCTATCAAGTCTTTGACCTGCGGTAGCCGTGCCATTGCTGGCAGCATATAGTGGTCAACGGGGTTGCAAGGACCGGCGGTATCCTTATCGTTCCTTTGATATATGGCATTTTGTTGCATTTTCTGTCCTTTTCTTCCAAACAATTGCCCGTTGTTTTTCGAGGAGCCGACAATCGCGGGGGAGAGCCGATGGTGGTTCCCCTGCGACCCGACGAAAAGCCAGACGACCTGTTGAGTAGATGCTGTTCACCTGCTTGAGCCACCTCCCCTTGACCAACACCAGGTCGCCCTTGCGGAATCCATCCAGTTCCGCGTTGACCTGGTAGCGCACCCGTCCCATCCCTTTGACCGGGAGCGAATGGTACTGTCTGCGTGTTCGTCTCGGACGGAACGACACCGACCAGAAGCAGTCACGACTGAACGGCACCACATCGCCTGGTTGCAGCGTTGCAATACAAAGTGCGTCTCCATCGTGTGACTTCTCTAATCCCAATGCTTTCCGAAACGCAGAGGTCTCGTATCCGTACACCAGCGAAACGGGGGCTATCTGTCGTAGCTGTTCGTACAGATATGTTTTGCCTTGCTGTGTTCGTTGTGCTATCTGATCCAGATGGCCCGACATGCCCGTCTGGTTCAACGTGACGGTTCCCGCGTGAACCTTTCGGTGACAAGCGGAACACAGGGTGATCAGGTTGGTGAGCGTGTCCTTGCCCCCGTGTTCACGATGGATGATATGATGTGCTTCCAGCCGTTTCCCGGTGCGGGTTCCACAGTGCTGGCACTGGTAGCCGTCCCGCATCAGACAGGCGATCCGCAGGTTCTCATCCAGGCGGGTCGGGTCTTGATAGCGCCTGCCGTGCAGGGTTGGGTTGTTCAGGCGGGCAATATCCACCTGCACATCCTCGACCACAATCTTGCTGATGGGCAGCGGGATGCGTTCCACGATGCGCACGACCTCTTCGACGTTTGTGCGGATGCTTGGGGGTAGTCGTCCGCTCCGTTTGCTGCTGCCGCGGTTCAGGAACCGCGGTTGGCGATACCGCAGGCGGTTGCGTCGTTGTCTGCGGTGGCCGCGGCGGGCATCCATCTTCTCCT
>CAYFVX010000757.1:0-2963 GCA_964346425.1 uncultured Chloroflexaceae bacterium
ATATGGTATCATAGGCGTGATGTGATACTATTGATACCAATACCCGCCTCTGAATCTGATAACAGGAAACTGAGTTATGGATGAAAATGTAATGTCAGAAATAATCCCCGATGAAGAAGGCCCATCCCAGGCGCGGGTGATGGCCTCGCTTATCTTGATGGCTATTGAAGGCTTGCGCGACGAAAACAAGCGCAAACATATTCAACAACGGTTTGCCTCTTTTGTCAGTCAGTCACCCGGTATCAAACCCTGGGTGGCAACCCTGCTCGCCGCCATGGACGGCAAGACCGAGGCAACCAACCAGTTGCTCACAGTCGTCTCCGTGCTGGGGCAGGGCACCGCCGCCGAGCGTGCCGAAGCCCTCGCCTGCGTTGGCTATCTGGCCGGTATGATAAACGATTCGCGCACCGAGCTACAAGCCCATCGCCTCTCCATCCCTGCATGGCGCGAGGCAGGCGACGCGCCCAAAACATTGGAGCACCTGCGCATTGCCATTTCCAATGTCGTCGGTTTGCTCATCCGCAACCATAATGACTATGCTGCAGCCGAGCCCCTGCAAGCCGAGGTGGTAGCCCTGGATGAGCAAATCGAACTGCCCGCGCTGAAGGTGGACCGCGACCAGTTGGAAAAAATCCGTCACCTGGCGTGGGGTAATGCTTCAACCGGCATGCGCGAACTGGTGCAAGAATGGGAGCAGCAAGGGTGTGACACTGCACAATTTGACGAATTGTTCCACCAGGTCTGCAAACGCTATGTGCATGCGATGAACAGCAACAACCTGGACCAGCGGGCAATCCTGGCGCACGAACTCACCTACCTGCGTAGCCTGCAGCCGCTGCCCATGGAGGGAGCAAACGAATTTCTCTACCTGCTCCAGATGAAGCTACGCAATGAGCGCAACCTTGCCCAACGTAGCCGCCAGCTACGCACCAGTCTGCCCCCCACGCTGTTGCAGACCCTGCGCCGCATGGAAAAATGGATACCCAACAGACGCACCCATCCGTCCCCCCAGTCAGTCAGCGACACCCGCTATCCGCCCGATTTGCAACCCACGCAGCCAACCAATAGTTCTGCATTGCCGTCCATCTCGCTCCCCCGCCTCAGCGAAGAGCAGACCAGCGGTAGCCCGCAAGCCACCATGTCGAACGAAGCAGTGGCGGCCATTATGGACGCACTGCCCGCCGAAACCCGTGCGCGGCTTGAAGCGGTCAGATATGTGCTCCCCTACCTGGGGCATACGTTGGACCTGCTCCGCAACCCGGACACCACTGCCGAAGACTGTGCCCGTTACGCGCTGGAGGTAGACCAGGCGGTCGAATACGCCACCCATCAGGCTGCCACCACCCGTCAGGTTGACTCACCCTGGCCGCACGCTATCGAAGCACTGCAAATCGTAGCTGGTTGGTTACGCGGCGCACCGGTGAATATCCAGGACATGCCGCCCATGTACGCACTCTTTCTGCAAGATAATCACTAGTACACGGTCAATCCACATGCGCGAATGGCTTCTGCACTCTCTGAGAATGATCAGACAACACAGCGATAGGGGAATACTCTTTTTGGTAGGGTGTTATCTCGTTGCTCTACCACTTCTCATGCGTCCTTTTGTTCACGGGCATGATCCCGTTGGATATTACTCCTGGCTACGCTCAGCAGTGTGTGATCATGATCTTGACGTTGCGAATGAATTTGAACACTTTCTTTCACCAGAAACTGCTGCCAGCACAATCTTCAACCAGACCACTCCCAAGGGGTATCGCCATAACCAGTGGCCGGCCGGCTCAGCCCTGTTGTGGTCGCCACTCTATCTGCTCACGCATGCCAGCCTGCTCCTGGCACACGCATCTGGTCTGGTCGCAAAACCAGATTGCTATGGTCTCGCCTATGAATTTGCAGCCAGTCTCAACTCAAGCCTCTATGGGTTGGGGGCCACGCTCCTTTGCTATCGGATGGCGCGGCACTTTTTTGGGCAGTTTTCTGCGTTGCTTGCTGCCAGTGTTATCTGGTTTGCTACGCCGCTGGTCTTCTATACCTTCAGCAATCCGCTCATGGCCCATACCACCGATACCTTTGTCTGCACCCTGCTTATCTTCGTCTGGTGGCGCACAGATCAGCACCCCTCCTGGCGTGGTGGATTGCTTGTGGGGCTTGTGCTTGGGCTGGCAACATGGGTGCGCACGCAGAACGCGCTCTTCCTGGCTGCACCGGGCTTGCTGGCTGGCTTTGATCTTGGGCAAGCGATATGGCGTAGACAGGCCACCCGTGCAAAAACCATCATCGTTCAGGGACTTGCAACACTGGCAGGATTTGCCAGTGTGTTCAGCCTGCTCATGCTCTTCTGGCATCATCTGTATGGAACCTGGATAGTGAACACCTATGCGTATGCAGGCGTAAAGTGGAACCGCTTTGATTGGAGCGCACCACATATGCTGGATGTCTTCATTTCATCAGACCGCGGGATGTTTGTCTGGTCTCCTATTTTGCTCTTTGCCCTGGCAGGTATCTGGTGGCTACGCTCTGTGCAGCCGCGTCTGACCATATTTATGAGTATCCTTTTTCTTATCCAACTGTATGTGGTGAGTAGCTGGTGGTTCTGGTCAGGGGCCGTTGCGTTTGGTCCACGTTTTTGGACCAACATGGCAGCTCTTTTCACGTTGGGGCTTGCTGCCCTTCTTGCGCAGATACCGCAGCAGGTTCCACGCCAGGCCCTCATCGCTGCCGGGGGTGGATTTGTGCTCTGGAACCTGCTTTTGATCGTTCAATATGCTCTTCAGACTATTCCACGAGCGGGGCCTGTGGATATAGGCAAGATGGTCAAATATCAATTCCTCATTGTTCCACAAAACCTTGAGCGTATCATTCAATCGTTGCTAGAACGCAATTAAATGGTACAGAGGCGTACCAGCCCATTCTGGTGGGGTTTGTGTTTTTTGCGGCTACGCCGCAAAAAACACAAACCCCAC